>CBDCTK010000001.1:0-63255 GCA_965222225.1 Candidatus Poribacteria bacterium
CTTATCAGCATTATTACGATCATCCAATCGACAGCGGCCGCTTTGGCGACGAATTCATTGATCCAACAATCGTTGAGGATACTAATGGCAATCCTCTGCCAAGGATCTCGGATGGCGATGCTGTCATCTTTTACAATTTTAGGGGTGACAGACCGCGCGAACTCTGCAGGGCGTTTTCAACGGCTCAGTTTCCGTTTGAGAGTACCGGAAAAGATGGAGTCAAGCGACAGATGGGTTTCGATCGAGGCAAGAAACTTGATATCGAGTTTGTCACGATGACGGAATACGAGCACGGTCTCCCGGTCAAAGTAGCGCTTCCAAAACCCGCCAAGATGCTCAACATCCTAGGCGCATACGTGAGCGATGCCGGTTTGTCACAGTTCCGTTGCGCCGAGACGGAAAAATTTCCACATGTTACGTTTTTCTTTAATGATTATCGCGACGCGCCATTCGATCGCGAAGACCGAAAAATCATTCCCTCGCCACGCAATGTTTCGACCTATGATCAGAAACCCGAAATGTCCGCACCTGAGGTTACTCAAGAAATACTCCGACGAGTTGCGTCAGACATGTACGATTTGTTTGTCTTGAATTACGCCAACGGAGACATGGTTGGACATACGGGATTGTTGCCCGCCGCAGTTCAGGCGGTGGAAACGGTAGACACATGCGTCGGAATGGTCGTTGATGCAGTAATGGCGCAGGGAGGTTCGATCATTGTGACTGCCGATCACGGGAACTGCGAGCAAATGATTGACCCGGAAACCGGCGGTCCCCACACCGCCCACACCACCTATGACGTTGATCTCATACTCATTGACGACAGCGTTAAGAGATGTCCACCGCTAACTGACGGCAGGCTTGCAGACATTGCTCCGACGCTGCTAGCGTTGCTTGGCTTAGATCAACCTTCCGAGATGATTGGACAGTCGTTAGTCTGATGAATTGCCCCGCGTTTCTCAATTAGCGCGAGGATAACGCATACTTAGCCTGGTATGTATTTCCCTTCCCAGCCGCAAATCATGTAATGTTCATGACCGTTTTTCTTTCGGATTCAATCTCCAATGCCCCATGAGGCCGTCAAGCCGCGAAACCTTTCAGTGCGCACAATATCGAGTTGATTAACACGCTTTTGCACAACAATTTTAAAAAGACTATCGTCTAGAATCAGATGTGATAACCCTTCAACCACGGCAAAATCACCTTGACAACGTAGCCCTCACTCTGTATAATTTTAGGAATTTTCGGGTGCGGGTGTAGCTCAGCGGTAGAGCGTCAGCTTCCCAAGCTGAGGGTCGCGGGTTCAATTCCCGTCACCCGCTTAGACACGACGGGGCAACGACAGAACCGCGGACAACTTGCTGTGGTCTTTACCATTCCATCCCCTATATGAAGTTTTTGCGTAAGTAAATGGGAACGGCAAATGCCTATTTACGAGTATTGTTGCAAGCAATGTAATCATAAGGTTTGAGGACTTGGTAAAAGCCGTTGGGGTGAGAGAGGTTGTCATTTGCCCCGAGTGTAATAACCGCGATGTCATGCGGTTGCCTTCCGTTTTTGGCGTCGGCGCGTCGGCTATAGCAAGTGCTCCAACGGGGGAGTTACCCGTATGTGGCACGTGTAGTCAGCAGTCCGAACAGCCGTGATCCCAGCCCGAAGTTTGAAAGGAAATCAATGGCTCGAAGTAACCGCCTCACCAAAGAAGAAATCAGGCATGATCGGTTTGTCGAATCAACACTCAAGTCGTACGGATTCATAAGAGATAATCTGAAAACAATTCTAATCATTGTAGTAGTTGTTATTCTTGGCGTTGCCGGGGTACGAGCGTATCAAAACCATCAACAAACACAACATGCCAATGCATCTGCCGCTTTCAACCAGGCGCTTAAGAAATATAAGGAAGCGGAGGAGAACTGGTTAACTACCGAAAAGGCAGATGATGCCCACGAACAGCTCAAGACAACCGGCTCGGAATTTCAAGAGGTTTTCCAAAAATACCCGGGAACCCTCTTCGCCGACAAAGCCCGATATAACTATGCAAAGACGCTTTTTTTCCTAGAGGATTACCAAGGGGCGCGAACCCAATTCCAATCTGTCGTACAAAAACATGCGCCCGAGACTGAAATGATAGCCCTATATGCTCAAGAAGCGGTCGGTAATTGTTTTGAGCAGGAAGGTAACTATAAAGAAGCGATTCAGGCGTATCAGGAAGAATCCTACCCACTAACACCACAGCTTCCCATGGCTGTTCGAGAGTTCGCGCTGGCGAATGCCAAATATAATCAGGCACTATGCTATGAAAAGCTTGGCCAGACAAACGAAGCCCTATCCTTATATGAAGATTTAGTTGACCAGTTTCACGAGAATCTGGAGAAGGCAATCCAAGAAAAGAGCCTGGAATTGATTCTTGACGCGAAGAAGTTGATTGCTCATATTCCAGAGCCTTTAGTAATGTCAGAAGCCGAGGACTTGGAGAGTCAAGGTCGGGGCTATGACGCGCTCATTTCTTATTATGACTCGGTACGTAATTATAAGTTTCGGCGAGATGTTGAAGGTGGATTGGACGACACGCTGCGAAAACAAGTCAGAAACTTTGAAGCAAGGGTGAGTGATTTCATCAAGAATTTGAAAGACGCTCGTAGAAATGAGTCCGAGTCCGGCATTAGCATGGCACTATTTTACTACGGTCAGGCTGTCGGACTTGACTTCGCACCGTCTCGTAGTCTCTATGAGAAAGCACTTCTTCAGCGAGACAAGAATCAACTGGCGCATAAATAGTTCCGTGGTTTTCATCTGGTGAGACGTTGCTAGCAAATGGCTAGAATTATGAGAGAAATCATCTCCGTCCACACCGAAAGAGCGTTAGAATACGACAAGTTGAAGGCGTTGATGAAACGCTATACGGTTTCCCAACCGGGAGCCGCAAAAGTCGATCGCTTGGCTCCACAGCGCGGAATCGGCGGAATTCGCGAGGACCTAGCGCTGTGCAGTGAGATGAAAAATGCGATTCAAGTCGTCGGTAGTTTCTCGTTAACCGGATTTCGAGATTTGGCTCCGATTCTTCGGATAGCGGCGATACCAGGTTCCATCTTGGAAGCGCATCAATTGCTTGATGTCTGGCATGTCCTTCAAGTGACCGTGGGCGTTGATCGATTCATGCGGAAGTTGAAAAAGCTCGACTTCCCGAAGCTGTTCGCAATCGCGGACACACTTCCAACTTTTCCCGAACTCGCCGCCTCCATTCACCGTTGCGTCAGCCCGGACGCTGAGATTCTTGATTCGGCAAGCCCCACCTTGCGAAAAATCCGCCGAAATCTGGTCAATATCCGCGAAACTATTCAGTCGAAATTAGAATCTCTCCTGCGTTCTTCCGAGCATCAGAAATCAATTCAAGATCATATCGTCACTTTCCGCAACGACCGTTACGTTCTCCCTGTAAAACAAGACGCAAAAACCCATTTTCCCGGACTTGTTCAAGGGCAATCCGCAAGCGGAGCCACAGTTTTCGTTGAGCCGTTCAGCGTCGTTGAGATGAACAATGATTTGCACCGATTGGCTGACGAGGAGCGCCACGAGATTCGCCGAATACTGCTTTCTCTCACGGATGCAGTCCGCGAATGTGTCCCGGAGCTTGAGATTGCATTGGGCGTTCTAGCAGAATTGGATTTTCTTAATGCAAAGGCTAAACTCAGCATTGATTTTAACGCCGTTGAACCACGACTAAACGATTGTGGATTTACAAAACTTATCGTAGCACGGCATCCGTTGCTTGAGGTTAACCTACGGCGACAACAGAAGAACGGTGCTGAACCTACCGCTTCCGATTCTCCATCCCGTGTGGTTCCAACAGATCTCCATCTTGGCGATCAGTTTCGCGCATTGGTGATTACCGGACCGAATACCGGTGGCAAGACGGTTGTTCTCAAAACGCTCGGCTTGCTTACCATGATGGCACAATCGGGACTTCACATCCCCGCGGAACATGGTAGTGAGATTGCGGTGTTCGACCAAGTATTTGCGGACATCGGTGATGACCAGAGCATTGAGCAGAATCTGAGTACGTTTTCCTCACATATCACAAAAATTGCAACCACATTGAATCACATTGAGAGTGCCTTTGGCAAAACGGGTGAGAATTCGCTTGTGTTGCTTGATGAAATCGGAGCGGGTACCGATCCGGCTGAAGGCGCCGCACTTGGTATGGCAATTCTCGACTGGCTCGGTGAACGAAATGTGCGAACAATAGTGACAACCCACTATGGCGCGCTTAAAAGCTATGCCCATGCAAAGGAGGATACGGAAAATGCCTCCATGGAGTTCGATTGGCAAACCCTGAGTCCCACCTATCGCCTCTTGATTGGGGTTCCCGGAAGTAGCAACGCTATCAAGGTAGCCGCGAGACTAGGGATTCCCAGTTCCATTCTGCGTGCCGCCAAAACGCACATAGGCAATCAGAATGTCGCTATTGATGAATTGATTGTCAACATGCAACAGTCTCAGCGACAATTGGAGGAAGAACGTAAATCGCTTGAAGAGAAGAGTCGCGCCGCGGAGACATCATATCGGAAGCATGAGAATCTTATGCGGGACTTTGAAACCAATCGCGACAAACTTACACAGGAGGCTGAAAATGAAGCGTACACAGTATTAAGTGATGCGCGACAATTAGTTGATGAGAGCATTGCTGAAATACGGCGAGAAACAGCGTCCAAACAATCAATTCGGGTTGCATTGTCGCATATTTCGAGTGCCAAAGATGAGCTAAAGGACAAGCAACAGCAACACGTCGCGATTCAATCCAATACATCTGTAACACCACCGCAGGTTGAAGTTGGAGATAAAGTGCGTCTCAAGGGGTTGAAGAACTATGGGGAAGTTCTAAGAATTTCACCAAACAGTCATTCACCCATCACACTTCAGATTGGCAACATGCAGATGCGGATCTCGTATCAGGATATTGAACAGGTTCAGCCCCAACAGAAGAACAACAAGATTGCGACCTCCGTCGTAGATGTGCAGCGCAGCAAAGCCGACTCGGTCAAGGCCGAGCTGCACCTTCTAGGTTACACGGTAGACCAGGCACTCGAATCTGTAGACAAGTATTTGGACGATGCTTTTCTTGCAAGTTTGCCTAAAGTACGAATTATCCACGGTAGAGGTACCGGTGCGCTGCGACAAGGGATTCATGAAGGTTTGATCGGACATCCGTTGGTTACGAGTTTTGAACTGGCACCGCGTAGTGAAGGAGGGGATGGCGCTACCGTTGTTACGCTGAAAGAGTAGCCAAACATTCTGGTGTTAGTTCAGTTACAGCGCCACATTCCACACATGGAGCAACATATACCAAAGAACTTTGGTGATTCGCGATGAACGCATCTTCCTATCAGATTCCGCGCGAGATTGTTGACGAGATTCGGGAACGAAGTGATATTGTCGAAGTGATTTCAGAGTGTGGTGTTCCACTTAGATCCGCCGGGAAGGATTACAAGGCGAATTGTCCGTTTCACGATGAGAAAACGCCATCCTTCAGTGTCTCCCCGCAAAAACAGATATTCTACTGTTTTGGCTGTCAGACCGGAGGCAACGTCATCAGTTTTGTGCAGAAGCGTGAGGGCAAATCTTTTGTCGAATCAGTTGAATGGCTAGCTAGTCGGATCGGGATGTCGCTCCCGACTCAAGATGCCAAAGCAGAACAGGCAAGCCGGAAACGTCGTGAGCTTCAAGATCTCAATCGCTTTGCTGCGCAGTATTTTCACAAGCAACTCTTGACTCCAGCCGTGGGAGGTCCGGCGCTGGCATACTTAAAGTCTCGCGGAATAAATGACGATTCAATTCAGCAATCCCAACTCGGCTATACGACACCGGGACGCCGAGATTTGGTGAAAGCCGCGACCCAAGCCGGGTTCTCCATTCAACAATTGGTTGACGCGGGACTGATCAAGAACGATGACCGCGGACCGGTAGACCGTTTTCGTGGGCGCATTATTTTTCCGATTCTGGATGAACGCGGTATTCCAGTCGGTTTCGGTGGTCGGGCGCTCGCAGACGATCTCCTGCCCAAATATTTGAACTCTCCTACGACCCCCCTATATGACAAGAGCAAAACCCTCTACAATCTATATCAGGCTCGGCAAGAAATCCAAAAGACGGGCACCGCGTTGCTCGTCGAAGGATATCTTGACGCTCTGATGCTTCACCAAGCGGGGATAAAGAATGTCGTCGCTTCATTAGGCACATCGTTGAGCGCGCCGCATGCCAGCTTGTTGAAGCGGTTTTCCGAGGAAGTGGTGATGGTTTATGACGGAGATGCCGCAGGATTTCAAGCTACGCTAAGAGGACTGCATTTGCTGTTAAAGGAGGCTCTTCGCGTACGGATTTCCCTTCTTCCTCCCGACCAGGATCCGGATTCGTTTGTGCGCAGCGAAGGCGTAGACAAGTTCAATGCCAAAATTAAAAAGTCAATCAATCTTATCGAGTTCCAAATTCAGAGAGCAGTTCGTCAAGACGCACTTCGTAACGTTGAGGTCAAAGCTCAAGCAGTAAATGAAATCGGTTTGACTCTATCAAATGTCGAAAATCAAGTTCAACTCAATGAATATGTGAAATATACAGCGCGCGAGTTGGATATCAGTGAAAATGCGCTCTGGCGAGAGCTACGAAGTATAGGTGTCGGTAGAAAAGCAAGGCACACCTCAGACGCCCCTCCAGATTTTCCATCTTTCCCGGACAGAGGTGGGTTGTCTCCCCGCGAATCTATTGAGGAGGAGCTGGTTGAAACCTTAATTCAATTTCCAGATTTAATCCCGCATGTTCGAGAGCAGTTGCACCATGAAAACTTTACTCGCCCTGATTTGGCAAAGGTTGCACAAATGCTTTGGGAAGCGAGTGCCTCTGGGACTTCAATTGATGTACAAGACCTCATTAATTCCTCTAATGATGAACGAACAAAGGGCATTATCTCCAACGCAATGCTGCGGAAGCCCACGCCTCCGAATTCTAAGGCGAGAGTGGATGGTTGTCTACAGAAGTTTCGACAATTCCTATTGTTGGATATGGAACGGACGATGCGTTCAGAAGCTCTAACACAGGGAGACGACGACTTTGATACGCTTGAACAGCTTGTTGAACTTTCAAATCAAAGAAGGCAATTTGTTTCTTAGGTCGTAACTAACGAAGATGCAAAGTCTTCGGTATGAGTATTTAAAAGGTGCCGCAGTTCTGTTCGTGCGGGAGTGCCCATGACTGTCATTACATCGGGCGGGGGAGGTTAATTCAACCAAAATGAATAACAACGTGATTGGTTTAGTTAAGGATGATGGCTATTTTGAATACGCGGAGCGTCCGGAGACAGCGCTGGATGGTTTTGACGAACTGCTCCAAGTTCATGTAGAAACAATTAATCTGCCTGCCGGGGCAGAAGACCTCGATGAAGGGGATTTGACAGCAATGGAAATCAAAGATAATGGTAATGCGGTTGAATTATATGAGAAGGAACTTGATGAGAATGAGTTTCTGTTTGAGACGGGCGATCTAACCAAACTCGGAATAATGGAGAGGTATGAGGACCCTGTCAAGGTCTATCTGCGCGAAATGGGGCGGGTACCTTTGTTATCCAAAGCCCAGGAAGGAGAATTTTCCAAGAAAATCGAGGAAGGGCATCGTGATGTCCAGAGGGTCGTCTTTGAAACACCGCTAGGACGTGAAGCTGTCTTGAAACTCCTTGAGAAAATCCTAGCTGGCGAAAAGAAAGCAACGGATTTCATTGAAATGGCAATTCCGGGTTCGTCAGGAATCAATAAAGAGAGCATGATCCCTGAGGTCATAGAGGCTAAGATTTACCATCTGAGAAAGCTAAGCACTGAAATACGCCGTCAGGAACGTAAGTTGAAGTATGCGGAGCTTACTCCGGATGAAAAAGAGAGGCATCAAGACGAATTAGAGACAAATCGTAAAGACGTGGTCGACACCCTAATAGAGTTCAAGATTAATCCGGCGAAAATCAGCAAGATTTCTGGAAAGATAAAGAGTGTAGTCAGACAGATTTCGGATTTGGAACAGAAGATTATTGAGATTGAAACTAGCAGTGAATTGGCTGCCATTCAAGCACAACATATTATTACCAAGTTAGAGCATCAGGTTGGTGTTTCCCGGGAGCAGGTTACGGAAATTTCGCGACAGATTTATGAGGGAGAGGCAATCGCCCAAGATGCCAAAATGACGATTGTGGAATCCAATTTGCGGTTGGTTGTCAGCATTGCAAAAAAATATAAAAATCGCACACCGGGATTGGTGTTTCTCGATCTCATTCAGGAAGGGAATATCGGCTTGATGAAAGCCGTAGATAAATTCGATTATAGGCGCGGCTACAAATTTAGCACCTATGCGACGTGGTGGATTCGCCAAGGTATCACACGCGCCATCGCGGATCAAGCCCGCACGATACGTATTCCGGTACACATGATAGAAACAATACACAAGGTGATTCGCGTGTCGCGCTACTTGGTCCAGGAAAAGGGGCGCGAACCGACCCCCGAAGAAATTGGTAAAGAAATGGCGCTCCCAACAGACAAGGTAAGGCAGGTATTGCGGATTGCACAGGAGCCCATTTCATTGGAAACCCCCATTGGCGAAGAGGAAGATCGCCAACTTCGAGACTTCATTGAGGATCGAGACACGATATCACCGATAAATCAAGCTGCATTGACAATGCTCAAAGAGCGCGTCGCGGACGTGTTAGAGACCTTGACAGAACGTGAAAAGAAGGTTCTACGCATGAGATTTGGCATTGAGGACGGTTGCCCACGGACCTTGGAAGAGGTTGGAGTAGAATTCAAGGTCACGCGGGAAAGAATTCGTCAAATAGAAGCGAAAGCGTTACGAAAGCTACGTCATCCGCTTCGCAGTCAAAAATTGCGGGGCTTTCTTGAATAGTAGTTCCTTGATCCCTAAAGTACAAATCTCTCCCAAGAATACCCAAAACCTGTTGTGTATCGGATAAGAAAACCTCTTGACAATTTGTGTCCGCAATTTCTATAATAAAGGCGCATTTGAAAGCGGGCCCATAGCTCAGTCGGTTAGAGCAGCCGGCTCATAACCGGCCGGTCCTAGGTTCGAGTCCTAGTGGGCCCATTGACCCCCTTCCACTATTCTTTACGCACGTCTTCTTGCCTACCCACTTCTGATGGGGCGTTAGCTCAGGGGTACGAGCGCTACCTTCACACGGTAGAAGTCACTGGTTCAAATCCAGTACGCCCCACCACCCCGATTTGAGAATTTGCGGCTAGTAGATTCTGTGGTGCACTCTGTCTGATGATTTGGAGAACAGGTGATGGACAACCGCAGGGGATTGGAAATGTCAATGGCGTCGCTAGTTATTCACCTTCATATTTAATCTAAGTTGCTACTTATCGGAAATTGTGGGATTTGCGTTTTTGTTTATTGATCCCGCGAGCGGGTCGGGCTAGAAGCCCGACCTACCGGAATGGGATGCAACTTAAGTTACATACTGCGCGTTTTCAGCGCAAGTTTCAAAGTATTCAAATGCAAGGTTGTTAATTGGTATTTACGCTTGAAAAAAACACGTTTTTGAAACTCAGAATTGAAGGAAGATGAACAAAGATGGAGGCCTTATCTAGGATTTTGAAAGGACTTATAGAGCAATTCCTTACCTCTGATAAGGGCGGGATACTGCTAAGTATTGTAACCATCGTTGCGCTGTTTGTTGTAAAGGCGGTGTCGACTCGTCCGATAAAGGCGTATGTCTATAAGCGAGCCTTGAAGCAGGAGAACGCCGCGAATTTCATGACAACCTGGAGGTTCTTCTAGTTTGCCCTTATAGCAATCTTTGGCATAATCAGCCTTAGCGGGTCAATCAAAGTTCTAGGTATTTCCATGGGTTTCCTTGGAATGATATTAGGATGGTCGCTACAGGCTCCCGTTACCGGAATTGCCGCATGGCTGATGCTGATACTCAAGCGTCCTTTCAAGATTGGACAGCGAGTCATTATCGCCGGTATAACGGGCGACGTGGTCGATATTACTCTTACTCATGTGATTCTTAATCAGGTTGGCGGTACCGTTGCGGGCAACGGTCGGGACGCGGTATACTTATTCCAAATGCCATCTTGTTCAGTCAAACAATCACAAATTATACGCTTGATGTAGAGTACATCCTGAGTGAAGTTCCGGTGCGAATAACATTCGAGTCTGATTGGGACGAAGCCGAGAAAATCCTGTTGTATGCAGCGGAACAGATTACAGCCGATGCCATCAAGAAAACGGGCGAGGCGCCGTTCGTAAGAGCAGAATTGTTCGACGCCGGAGTATTGATGCGTTTACGGTATAAAACACGTCCCGCGGATTATGTGCAGAATATCAATGATATTGTGAAAGTCATTCATGCCGAATTCCGAAAAAGTGACAAAGTGGAATTCTGCTACCCGCATTCCGAAGTGGTCTACTCGTTAAAGAAACAGCCCTCTCCGATAGCGACGGCAAACAGCCTAACGAGGGGCACATAGCGTATTTATGCGTCGGACAGCGTTTTAGCAGTCAGTTTAGCCCTCCTTATTTCATACCTGTTGCATTAGCCGGTAGTCTGTCGGTTCCTGTCTCAGTCAGGATTTTCGCGCTCGTTTTTCCATGCTTCATATTCAGCCAAGGTTGATTCGTCCGGTGGATAGGTACCGACGATTCTCGCGCCCGATTGAATCTTCTTTAGGAGGAATCTTTCCCGCGCCTCCATCTCGACTGCAATCTGTGCGACTTCTGCCGCAAGTTGAACCGGGACAACGACCACGCCTTCCGCGTCTCCCACAATAATGTCACCCGGTAGGACGGCAACCTCGCCGCAGGCAATTGGCACCTGAATCTCCGAAGGGTGATGCACCGTCTTATTCGAGTGCGCGTTCATCGCCGCGGCAAAGGCAGGTATGCCAATCTCGGCTATGGAAGGGCTGTCACGGAAGGCGCCATCGGTTACGACACCGGCAGCTCCCCGTTTGAAGAGGCGAGTGGCAAGGATATCGCCCATTGTTCCGGCGCGTGTATCGCCACGCGCATCAATAACGAAGACCTCCCCTATCCGGATTTCTTCAATCCCGACGCGCTGAGGGTCTTTCAGGTTGTCGATCTCCCCCGCGTCCAAATCTTCGCGAGCAGGTATGTAACGAAGCGTGAACGCAGGTCCTGCCATTTTCATATTTGGTCGAAGTGGGGCAACACCGTGCATAAAACTCCGACTCAACCCGAACTGTTTCAGAGTTGTTGTTAGGGTAGCGGTACTAGGAATCAGGAGTTGCTGGATGACCTCATTCGAGATTCTTTCGTTAGGCATGAGTTAATTTACCTTGTATTTGTTTGCGGTATGGAATATCCGGGGAGTGCGCATGGTCGTCTTGGTGCTGATTGTGTCGTCTGCTCCACTTGACGTGGATTCCCAAGAAATTCTATAATAGTACGCGAGAGCGGTCAAGGATTTTGAGCGTTATTGCCCTGCGGAGATGTCTAATTTCGATTGACTGTCTACACTATGACGGGTATAATTACGAATAGCGAAGACCGGAGGGCTGCATGATTCAAAGCCAAAGAGGACGGGCGTTATTTCTGTCAATTATCTTCTTGATGCTTGCCGCGTGCAGCGGAAGTGGGAAACCAGTGGTAACGATTGAAACAGATAAGGGTAAAATCGTCATTGAACTCTATCCCGATGCCGCTCCCGTGACAGTGGAGAATTTCCTAACGCTCATCGATCAGGGCTTCTATGACGGACTCATATTTCACAGGTATGTCCCCGAATTCGTGATTCAAGGCGGAGATCCAAAGGGAGACGGCAGCGGTGGGCCCGGATGGACGATTCCCGGCGAATTTCAAGATTTTAACCTCCGCGCCAAAATGCCCGCGCATGAAAGAGGCACAGTGGCGATGGCGCGAACGCGTATGCCCAATTCCGCAGGAAGCCAGTTCTATATTTGCTTAGACCCTAATCCTAATCGTTACCGCCATCTTGAAGGACAATATACCGCTTTTGGTCGGGTGATTAAAGGTCTTGATGTTGTGGACGAGCTTCGGATTGGGGACAAAATGAATAGAGTGAAGATGAAAACACCTCGAAACTATTTATCATCTGAAAGGGTCTCGAAATAAATGGAAGAATGGAAACGTCTGGTTCGAGATACGGTTGACACACCGGAAAAGCTTGCGGCGGCGCTTGATGTCGATCTCGAAAAAATGAGAAAGATCCATGAGGAGTTTCCAATTCGTATTAATCCGTACTACCTGAGTTTAATCGAGGAAGTTGGCGATCCTATTTGGAAGCAAGTTGTGCCGGACTCAAGGGAATTGATTGCGACCGGCGTGGAAGATCCTCTTCATGAAGAGGAAGACAGCGAAGTAGCAAACGTCACCCATCGGTATCCTGACCGTGTACTGTTTTATGTCAACTATATGTGTCCGATTTATTGCCGATTTTGCACGCGGAAACGCAAGGTAGGGGACCCAGATTCAATCCCGGATGACAACACCGAGATAGGCTTAGAATATCTGCGAGAGCACCCTGAAGTGCGCGATGTTATTATATCCGGCGGAGACCCACTCATGTTAACCGATCGGAAGCTTGATTATATTGTAGGCGGAATTCGTTCCATTGAGCATATTGAAATCATCCGCATCGGGTCGCGTGTCCCGGTAACCTTGCCACAGCGAATTACACCGGAACTCTGCGCAATTCTCAAAAAACATCATCCGTTCTACATCAACACACATTTCAATCATCCGCGCGAAATCACGCCAGAAACGACGAAAGCGTGTGGTATGCTTGCCGATGCCGGAATACCTCTTGGTAATCAGGCGGTACTTCTCAAAGGAGTCAATGATGATCCGGAGGTAATGGTCGAGTTGATGAAGAAACTTCTAGCTATCCGTGTGAAGCCTTATTACATCTATCAAGCCGACCTTGTCGTTGGCACGGATCATTTCCGGACTTCAATCAAAAAAGGGTTGGAGATTATTGCCGCTTTACGGGGGCACATTTCCGGGCTTGGGGTGCCACACTATGTGGTTGATGCGCCGGGCGGCGGCGGCAAAATCGCGCTACTTCCGGACCCGGTAGTATCGTTTGATGATGATGAAATTAGATTGAGGAACTACGAAGGCGGTGTGTATAGCTATCCAAGTACGCCTTTCTACGATGAGGACTGGTAGTGTAAGATAGCGCGCTTTCTCACAGAGAGAATCAGTGTTGACCGCCAACGCCAATTGGTTGCGCTTAGAGCCCATTTGAATCATCGGCGGCAAAGCCGTTTTTGGTCAGTTGATGCGGGTTTTTTCATGTCATTTTCTTGCTTGCTATATGCCTTCACCGACCTCCGCCCTAGTAGTTGAACCTGCGGAAAAAGACGCAATTGTTGCCGAGTCGCTAGGAGATTTTGGAATCAGTGGCGTCTTGGACTAATAACCTCAAAGAGTTATGTTTCCCCTTATCTGCGAAAGGAACGCTTGAACGTATGAAGGTCCTGGTTATCACAGCTTGCACAGCAGAAAAAAAATTAAGCGGCCCAACCAACTTAAGCGGGAGAATTTTGCTACCCCCGGACTCCAGAGACTGAAATCGAAAGAGTTGAAAGAGTATAAAACTCCGGCCGCAGAGATGTACCAAGGTAAGGGCCATCTACACCTAATGAAGGGAGTTAGGCGCCTTCGAAATACTTTTGGACAAGGTATAGTTGATGTACGCATTATTTCCCCTGGATACGGACTGCTTAATGAAGAAGATTTGATTGTTCCTTACGACTACGATTTTAGCGATGATCCGATTTGGAAGATAAAGCAACGCAGTAATCAGCTCAAAATCCATTCGAAAATAGAGTGTTCACTGTCCCGTTACGATCTGGCTTTCTTCTTGTTAAGTAAAGCATACGTCACAGCGTGTAAACCCCCTTTTGACGTTCAAAGGCCAGCTGTACAAATCTTCCTAGTAGCGGAGGGGCACAGAAAAAAATTCCGGCTAATCGGCCATATATCCATGCTGTTTGCGCGCGGGAGAAGTTAGTCGACCAACTTCCGGGTGCCAACAAATATAACCTCAAAGAAGTTGTGTTCGAGAGATTGTGCAAAGTAGCATGTGATCGAGGACTTGAGGTGTTTGAAGAAGTAAAGAGGAACCCGAAACGAATGATTGAGATGGTCCTAGATTGTAATGGGGGACTCTGAAGTAGACAAAAGACCGCGGCACGTTTCTAACGCTTGCCACGGAGGAATTGAAGCGAAAATTGTTGTGGGGATAAACGTAGTTAGTATTGAGCCGAAAGTATGGGATGAGTCGTCGGATTACTGCTTACATCAATTAAGCATTGTGTAGGGGAGATTTTGTCATATGACGAAATATATCTTTGTAACCGGAGGCGTTGTTTCCGGAATCGGCAAGGGAATTACGACTGCATCTCTCGGCCGCTTGCTGATTAACCGTGGCTTTAACGTCATGGTGACCAAGATCGATCCCTATCTCAACTCGGATGCGGGCACAATGAACCCGTTCCAACACGGGGAAGTATTCGTCACGCGTGATGGCGCAGAGACAGACCTCGATCTCGGCAACTACGAACGGTTTTTGGGCATCGACCTTAGTCGGGATTCAAATTTCACGACCGGTTCCGTTTATAGTGAAGTATTTGCCAAGGAGCGACGGGGCGAATACCTTGGGCAAACAATTCAATTGATTCCGCATATCACAGACGAGATAAAGGAGCGCATCTATCAAATTGGCCGTGATAGCGGCGCCGACATCGTCATTACCGAGATTGGCGGGACGATTGGTGATTTTGAAACTCCGCCTTTCGTTGAGGCAATCCGTCAAATGGCAGTCGAAGTCGGACGCGAAAATACGCTTTTCATGCATGTGTCACTGATATATGCATCGCCCGGTGGAGAAAACAAAAGTAAGCCGACGCAGCACAGTATACGCAAATTGCAGGAACTTGGTATCCAGCCCGATCTCTTAATCTGTCGGACAAGCCAGCCGATGGATGAGGGGATAAGCAAGAAAATCTCGCTGCTGTGCGGCATCGGAGAGGATTATATAGTCGAGGGGAAAGACACCGATTTAGTCGAAGAAATACCTTTGAATTTTGAGCGCCAAGGGATGGCACATTTGGTAACCAAAAGACTGGGATTGGAAGACCGTCGTCCGTCAATCAGTGTCTGGACAGACATGGTTCACAAACTGAAAAACCCTAAATCCCGCGTTCAGATTGCCATTGTCGGAAAATACGTGAAGGGGAGCGACACCTATCTTAGCGTCAAAGAGGCGGTTAAACACGGCGGCATAGCCTATGAATCCGTCACCGAGATTAAATGGATAGACTCCGAGACGCTAATAGGCGAAAAAAATTTGGAAGAACAGTTTGAAGAGATAGACGCTGTTTTAGTTCCGGGCGGATTCGGCGTTCGTGGAATTGAAGGGATGATTATTGCTATCCGATACGCGCGTGAAAACAACATTCCGTTTCTTGGCTTGTGTTTGGGGATGCAATGTATGGTTATTGAGTTCGCGCGTCATGTCGCGGGTTTGAAAAACGCAAACAGTTCCGAGTTTGACGAGCAGACGCTTCATCCGGTTATAGATCTCATGCCGGACCAGCGGAATCTTTCCGACTTAGGGGGCACGATGCGGCTCGGGCTTTATCCGTGTGTGCTCAAAGAAGATACGAAAAGCAGTACCGCATATCAACAACCAATCATTCTGGAACGACATCGCCACCGATACGAATTTAACAACCGTTTTCGAGATCAACTTGAATCGAAGGGATTGTCCTTAAGCGGCCTATCGCCGGACGAAAATTTAGTGGAGGTCGCGGAAGTGTTAGGCCACCCGTGGATGGTTGGCTCGCAATTCCATCCGGAATTTCAGTCCAAACCGCTTGCTCCTCACCCACTCTTTCGTGACTTCGTTCAAGCGGCGTTGCAATATCAGCAGCGGCGTAAAACGCAGAAATCGACCAACCCTTAAGTTTAAGATATTGTACGCGTTGTTAATCGAAAAGATGAATGTGTCGAGTTTGCTCCAAAGGAAAGTAGTGCTTTTGTACTGCTCATTCAAGCATTGCATGTTACTTCAGCTTCGGATCTGAGGTGTATATGACATCAAACAATTATGCGACTCTGTTTGCGCGCGCTTGGTACGGTGACGAGGAGCTAAAGTTGAATTTTCCGGATGGCTGGGAGATTCAAATGCTCTCGCCCAGAGATGCATCGAAGTTATCGGAAGCCGAGATTCAAGCCGCATTTGACCGCCCGATTGGCACACCCCGAATTGTGGAACACGCCAAGGGAAAACGAAGCGCCGCCATTATTGTCGACGATTTGAGTAGACCGACACCGGCTTCGGAGGTTGTCCCTTTCGTCCTTCGGGAGTTAATTCAAGCAGGGGTTCCCAAGAGCGAGATTCGCTTTGTTGTTGGTGGCGGGTCACATCGCGGGCTTACGGATGACGAGATTGCGAAGAAAATTGGCACAGAAGTCGCAGCAGAATATGAGGTGGTAAACCACGATTTTATGGCTGGCAATCTTCGCGCGTTAGGAAATCTTGACAGCGGTTTGCCGATTTACATCAACCCGGTGGTTGCCGACGCCGACTTTAAAATCTGCTTAGGAGGCATCTATCCGCACAGATCAGTGGGGTTCGGTGGCGGTGCAAAACTGATTTTGCCAGGTGTCGCCGGGTATGCGTCGATATTTTATTTCCATGAATACTATCCCAAGCGCGGGCATGCAATTATTGAAAGACTAGGTGCCGAACCGGATCACCGTGATGCAGCAGAGGCCGTGGCGGAAGTTCTGGGTCTTGATGTCATCGTAAACATCGTTACGAATACCAGACGCGAAGTCGGCGGCGTGTTTGTCGGCGATTTTGTGGAAGCGCATCGCGTAGGTTCTCAGTTTGCGCTAGAGACCTATGCAACCCGCATCCCCGATCAGATGCGTAAAGAAACGGATGTTATCCTGTTAAACTGCTATCCGCTAGATTGGGATCCCATCCAGACCGGAAAAGCGCTCTGGGCGCGTGCACATTTTGACAATGCTTACACAATTATTGTCAATCCGGCGACCGAGGGAGTGTGCTATCACGGGCTTTCCGATCAGATTGACTATCCCCGTTTTGCCAAGCGAAGCGCAGCACAGAAACCGATGCCGCTCCCCACACCCAAGATTGGATCGCGAGAACAGGCATTGGTTTGGTCAGACCTATTTCCCGTAGACGCCTTCTACAAGCGGCACCCGAACGACATTCTATTCCGCGAATGGGACACGCTGATTAATATGCTCGCCGGAAAACTGCCCCAGAACGCAAAGGTGGCGGTATTGCCATGTGCCAGCACGCAGATATTTGCAGAGGGTGATTGATTGTGGCGGGGTGGTACGGTTGAAGGTGTTTCCCGTCTTCCTTACGAATACTCCACGCGCGGACGGACAACCGTCTCTCCGTCATCTTCAAGAAGTGGGCGATTGTATATATAGGGCGGTTCTAGTACCGAACGCTGGGCTTCGGTCAACTCATTAACCCACTCGGGAAACTCCGGTTCATAATAACCGCCAGCATAGTGCAAATACTTTGGCGAGTAACGTACCAGCAATGAGCGGCGTTCTAGCTCCCGGTTTGCCCAAGGGAGCGTGCCGTGAATCGTCGCTTCGTTGAAAATAATCATGTCCCCAGCTTTAGCGGGGATATTGTACACGACCTCCCGATTGACCTCCCACTCCCTTATTTCGCTTGGGCAGGGAAAGTTCGCCTTGTGACTACCCGGAATCACACAAAGCCCGCCATCTCCTTCTTCCACATCGGCGAGTTGATATTGTAGGACTACCATTCCGCATCGCATCTGTCCGTTGGTGTAGATGTAGTATGCCGCGCCGAAAAATTGATGATTCGTGGAGCCGTGAAGGATTAAGCCTTCGGCATCCATGTCAGCAGTCAGAATGAAAGGGGAATGGTCTAACCGCCAGCCACGACCATGAATGGTGTTTAGATAGGGGATCGCCTTCTTGTGCACGATGATTTCTCGAAACGGCTGGCACCACGGTTTGGGCCACGTCAGCATGCCCGTGAACATGCATCGTCTGTGGGTACCAACAAGTGTTTTGGAATTGCCGAGGGCGTGATTATCGTCTTCGCCGCACTTGTCCGTGTTTGCATCGACAGCGGCGTTGAGTTCGTCGACCTCAACTTGTGTGAGGAAGTCCGGCACGACAAGAAATCCTTGAAGATCGAACAGAAATTTCTCTCGGTCGTTCATCGGTCCGTTCCTTTCAGGTTTGGCTCCAGTTAAGAATCATGCACTTTGGTCCGTAGTGATGCGGTTGATTGCGCGTCGAGCACGTTGTTCCGTCTTCGCGAGCATAACTCCGTTTTGGTCTTCAATGTCCTAGTTTTGTTAGGGCGCGTAACGCTTTGCCACCTGTTATTTTCCTGGCGCGGTTAATGTCAGGCGACGACCTCAAATATTTAGGTCAACCACAATGCGACCACGCACCTTCCCCGCAATGATGTCGGTTGACGCCTGAGGAACATCCCTTAACGAAATTGTCTGTGTCATCGTATCGAGTTTGTCCATGTCAAGGTCCTTGGCAAGACGTCCCCATACGCGTTCACACAGCTCACGTTCGCACTTGACAGCAGTTATCCCAAGAAGGTTCACACCGCGCAGAATAAAAGGCAAAACAGTAGTCGGCAATTCACTGCCACCGGCAAGGCCACAAGCGGCAACGCTACCGTGTGCACGAGTTTGCCGCAGCACGCTTGCAAGCGTCTCTCCTCCTACCGTATCAATCGCTCCCGACCAGCGTTCGCTTTCGAGTAATTTACCGGATGGTTCGCTCAACGCCTTACGTGGGATAATCTCGGAGGCGCCCAAATACCGAAGGTAATCCCCCTCCTGTTCAGCTCGACCTGTCGAACCAATGACCCGGTAACCGAACTTCGCCAGTAGAGCGATTGCAATCGATCCAAGCCCGCCAGCAGCGCCCGTCACGATGACCTCGTTCTGATTTGCCGCGTTAGGCGTAAGACCGTGGTCTTCAAGTGCGAGCAGCGCTAGCATTGCCGTGAAGCCAGCGGTTCCAATCGCCATTGCCCGTCTGGCGGTAATCTCAGAGGGCAGAGGTACAAGCCGAACTCCGTTTACGCGTGCTATACTTGCGTATCCCCCGGAGAACTCTTCGCCCATACCCCAGCCAGAGAGTATGACTTCATCTCCAGTCTGAAAGCGGTCATTCTCGTCAGTTTCCAATACTTCGCCGGCAAGATCAATGCCCGGGACGATAGGCAGCCGCCGAAGGATTTTGCCCTTACCAGTGACAGCCAAGCCGTCTTTATAGTTCAGGCTTGAGTAAGTGACGCTAATTAACGTACTACCGGCTGGGGCGGGTAACTCGACCACGTCCTTCAGTTGTCGGATTGAAGCCGGTGCTTGAGTTCCGTCGGTCTGTTTGTCTACGATGAGTGCCGAGATTGGATAGTTCGCCATAGTAAGTTTGTGTTGCGGGTTTTCTCCTAACTTTTGGAGTGTCGCACAGTTCATAGACTAACTGTTCCAAGATGCAGTCAGGCGACAGTTGGCTACTCTTGAGTTGTGTATCAGCATCAAGTGTCTTTTCCAAACCTTGGATTAATTCCGCTGCACTAAAGTAGGGGATGCATTGGAATATCTTATAAGCGGCATAGGGGTTTTGTTTCAAAAGGTTCACTTGGGGGTTTTGAGGCAGCGAACCGGACAGCCTTGACGCGAGCGGCTTGAAGACTGTGTTCACGAATTCTTGAAAATTCAAGCGACCTACTGTCGGTTTCAAATTCTCTTTGTCCGCAAGGAGTTTAGCCTGAAGCGATAGACGAATTTGTCTTGCAATCAGCGCATTGACCTTAATCGGCGGCTCGCCACTCTGCAGAATACTATGAAGGCTTTCCACCGCGCGGCCAACAGCGCGTTTTCCAATTGCGTCGGTCAAGGCAAAGATGTTTTCAAAACCGCTTGAAGAAACCAAATTTCGAACATCTTCTTCATCAATTTGTACATTTCCCCCGACGAACGCCACTATTTTCTTGAGGGATTCGAAGATGATGTGTAGATCGTTGTTAGTCCGTTCACGTAATAGGTTAAACGCTCTCGGGGTAATGGTCTTTCCTTCATCTCTTAGTGTCTTGGATACGCTGTGGAATAGAGGGTCTTGTTGGAAAGATTGACCAGATTCTAGTCGATTGAACGTGACATATCTACCCACTTGGTCAATTACTTTAACGAGTCGGCTACGCCCATCAATATTGCCTTTGACCGTAAAAATCAAGACGCTAGTGGTTGGAAGGTCGCCCTCTAGCCACTCCGTGAGCAATCCAGCATCATCCACGCCGCCAGCGAGGTTTAGTAAATCCTCAACTCGGGCAGCAATATCGGGTAAATTGTTCAAGAATCCCAGTTCGGTCGGCCCCAAATTGTCGCCATTGTCTTTTACAAAATCGTTGACCGCTCCCTTAAAATTGTTGCTTTGCTCGGCTATTTCTTGGGCGGGAATGTCCAGCACTTTGGTCATAATTGAAATAACTCTTCGAGGTCCCTCATCTACCGCATCAATTGCACTTCTTAGGAAATCGAGAGGGCTGGTTCTTTGTGTTTTTTGAAACACCGTGGATTCTTGGACGACCACCACGCGCCATTTTGACATCATTGGATAAACTTCCACAGCGCTCAGAACATCACGAATGGACACGGTTGGGCCGTCGAGGAGGTCCAAATTGAAGTCACGAGTGGTTGGGTCATCCAAAAGTATACCGAGCATCTTTTTGAGGGTTTCCTCAATCAAATAATCCTCCTCGCCACAAAGTATGTAAACGGGGTGGACCGTACCCGCTTGAATCTCTTTGGCGATATTCGGAATACTAGGAGGCCGTTGGTTTCTCATGATGTCTCAGGTATGTCTGCAACAAGCTAATTTCTTCGGTTCGTGTCCAAGGTTTGGTGCCATCCCAATACGAATTTTCGGATATACCGTAGTCAACCGGTAATCAGAGGTGTGCTTTCCTCGGGTAAATCATCGGGTAGCGAGGTGTTGAAGGTTTTATTTTGAAAGTTCAGGATGTTACGCTAAACTTTCGATGACATTTGCAGGACCTTCTTTCCACAACGGTGCAATCCCGTTTTGGAGAATCTCTTGTGTGCCGCTGCAAATGGTAAATTCACTTTGTGTGTGGTGGAGCGCAATTCGTTTAGAGCTGCTGAGACGCCGCCTTCATGTCCGCGCTTCGCTGCTAGATACGGGAACTTTATTGAACCGGAGAGTGCCAAGTCGGTCGGGATGTATCCGATTCGACCATTGGTGTAACCCCAAGCCATTGTATGTTCAAAGGGGGCAAAAGCGTTGAGCCAAACCTCATACTCGCTGAACATCCCGGCAGCCATCGTGACGAGCAGCCATTCCGAGCCGAGCATCAGGGCGTTGAGTTGGAACTCCAACATCGGCTGTTCTCCGCACTCCATGATCTCCCTAACTATCATCAAGTTTTTCAGCGCCCACTCGTCATCAGCGTATTCTTTTTTCGCACGTTCAACCTTCCATTCCCATTCTGCTTGTTCAGGTACGCGCAAAGGGAGCATTACAGACTTGGTGCAGAGGGTGAAATTGTCTGCGGTGAGGGCCTCACTATCACGAGTCGCAGTCAATACAGCATTACCCAGTTTTCTGCCGGCTTCTTCGGCTTTCTCGTGCCATCCGCTTGTGATGCTAAACCCTACCGGACCGCCATTGCAGTTTCCGGCACACCCAAGCGCGAACATCGGAACCACATCGTCCCCAAGTTGCTCGGTGATATGACGAACCGCATACGCCGGGTAGTCAGCGCTAATCTCGTGAACCTCTATGGTGATGACCGGATGGGCAGCGTATTTGAAAAGGATTGCTATCGGTTGACCGTCTTCATTTCGCGCTTCCAATGTGTTGACCCAGGGCACCGATACTTGCGTGAACGGCTTACCGTAGCGGTTAGAGCCGATGTATGACGGGGGCGCGGCGTCCCGCATGCAGCGAAACGGGGACACGGTTGGTATATGCCGATTGTACCGCTTCCTCGATTAATCGTCGCGCGTTCTTCCGCCAGGCATCTGTCCAGCTACCTCGCGCATCGGAATGGGTGTGCGTACAATTGACGAACGTATGGTCAATACCAAGTTTTTGGTACTTTTCGGGCCCATCGGTCCCCAAGCTAACCTCATGAAAGTAGAGACTCATCACATCCACACATATGATAACTACCGCGGTGTCGCCATCATCGTATACGATTGCTCTGGCAAAGAGAGGAACGTGGACGGCTGGATTGTCTCACATGAGTTCAGGGTACGTAATATCCCTGACGCTTGCTCCGACCTTCATCATAGAGTTTCCCCGCATAAGTAATAGTTCGAAGGCAAGTTTAGTTTAGCACGGCCATGGGGGGCTGTCAACGGAAATGGGTGTGATTGCCTAGGTGGTCTTATAGTCCCTTTAATTCCCAAAGGATTTATGTGGTATAATTGAGGTGGTACTATTTTTCAGATACACAATTGGCTACGCCAAGAAACGACAAACCGATTGTTCATTGCCAAGGGATTTGATTGCGTGAAAATAGTAGAACACCTGTTCGTCAAAAGTAAGCCAGGAAATCCTATGCGTTCAGTTATGGCGTTTGGAGTTGGCCCAAATGGTATAGAGGGAAACGTGTATTGTCTGCCTCTGCGACAGGTATTAATCGTCCCGACTCAATCTTTGACGGAATTCAATTTGAAGCGCGGAGATCTCCGAGAGTACATTGTCGTTGATGGGTTTGATTTGCACAAATTGGAGTCCGGCACTGTTATTCAGATTGGAAGCGTCAGAATACGATTAACATTTCATTGTGAACCGTGCAGAAAGTTAGCGGATATAGTTAGCCTCAAGAAGATAACACACAAGCGGGGAATACTGGGCAACTTCTTGAACAACGGAGTAAATAAGGTAGGCGATGCGGTAGTAGTGTGTGATAAGAGTTTTGATGCCATCCCTTATCGCATTGACGACAGAATAAAATGGTATCTTGATAAGCAGGATAAGCCGGTCCCGGTCTCCAAACTGGCATTTGATATTGGTTTGTCGAATTCATACTGTCGGGCAATTCCTAATCTCGTCAGAAACAGGGATGACATAAGAAAGGAACTCATCCTCTACAAGATCAGTACCAAGAGGAAAGGCGTAGATGATTCGACAACCGCACAACGACAGTTGTCTGCGTTTGATCCTTTGCGAAGGGAAATCGCATCGCGTCGAGAGCCTTGGAATTAATGGATATGCTCCCGATTCTGGTCGAGTTGACAGGGCGGTTTCGGATTCGTCTCTGAGAGCGCATCGTCGGTAATACTACAATTGGACAACTTTGCCGGCACAACCGAAATTTTGAGACTGACCGATTAAGACTTCGACCATTTGAGAAGACTGATTCTGATCTTGCACTGCCGTTTTACGGGGATCCCGATTTCCTTAACGCAATGGAAGGGCAACCGCCTGAGGAACCCATCACCGGCGACTATCTCAGACGTGCCGGCTAGGCTATGGCAAAACAGGGATTCCTGTTTGCAATCGTAGAGAAAACGAGTGGCAGAGCCATCGGCGAAGTCTGTTTACAAAGGATGAATTTGGAACGTGCAATTGTTGTCAATGAGAAAACGATGCGTGTGCCCATCGGCATCTGGGATAAGTCGCTGTGGGGCAAGGGTTACGGAAAGGAAGTCGTGAGGTGTTTGATGGCGTTCGCGTTTGAGGAATTGGGTATTGATCGACTTTGTGCCATGGATGTCTCCATCTGCAATACGCGTTCGGTAGCGTTGTGGCGTTCGTGTGGCTTGACTGTTTCAAGGGAGTTGAGCGACGGGGAGACGCTCGATTTTGAAATTACTAGAGTGAAATATGAGTCCGTGAAATAGGCAGATTATCCACAAGGCGTATATTTTTTCCCCTGTAGGGCTTACCGATTCGCTTCCTTGCCGCACAGTGTCCTTTTACGCAGGCGTGTGCTAAAGGGTGCCCTCCCCCTCAATTGGCGACGTGTCGTCCAAGGATACAAAGATTGTTGTTACCTAGTCAATCGCTCGCCACACTCCTCCCAACGACAGCCAACCATATTATTGATGCTACCCGCTGACGAGTGAAAGCAATGGTGAGTGAGAAGTAGGGAACGCAGATCTGCGTTCCCTACAGTCTGAGGTGCGTAGATCCTAAAGCCCTGTAGATGTTTGAAGATTGTCTTGAACAGATGCGACTGTCCTGACTGCTGCCAAGAAACGTATTGATCGCGCATTTTACCTGTGATAGACTACCCTACCGTCAAAGTCGGAGATGGAGTTTGAATCTTACGACTGATTCCCTTTTTTATTAACTCCTATCTAAGGATGGCGCCAACACGCAAGCCCAACTGTGTAAACAGGTAAAGATTGTATCCGATCCTGCGTTTCTCATCTCCAACGCCAGAGGTAATTTACACGCAATTGCCGAAGAAATATCCCATCCAAAGTTCGCGATACTCGTAATCGACTGTGCATAAGCAGGTTATTCACCACAACACCCTGACCTTTCCCACCAGAGCTATTCTTATCGGTCTCATCCTATCCCATTAAATGCCTATTGGATAACCATAGGCAGTGACCTATGGTCGTCGTTGATAGGCATGACGGGATCATCGTTATTCTTCAGTCCCGTTTTCAACCTGTTTTTACATATACAGGTTAATCTCTGCCTTCAAAAGTTTGCGCCCAAGTTAAGTTTCTCTCGGTCTGAGTTTCTAACTGTCTACGTCATGTTGGTAATGCTATCAACAGTTGGTGGAACGCGGATGATGTCGTTTTTCGTCGGTGTATTGACTTATCCGTTTTGGTTTGCCACGCCGAAAAACGAATACGCCGAACTCTTTCACAGATATATTCCTTCGTGGTTCACCGTGTCAGACAAGAAACTTCTACGCGGATGTTTTGAAGGCGAGGAATCCTTTTACACCGCGGAGTACATTGAAGCTTGGTTGACACCCATGATTGTGTGGACAGCCATTATATTTGTCTTCTTCTTCGTGTTCCTATGTTTCAACATCATCCTACGAAAACAGTGGACGGAGCAGGACAAGCTTAGTTACCCAATCGTACAAATCCCTCTCGAATTGACTGCACCACGCGCAACGACTCGTCCTCTCTTTTGGGCTGGTTTCGCTGTATCAGCGTTTATCCAGATTCTGAACGGCCTACACTATCTGTATCCTGCCATCCCCGGTCTACCGATGCACAATTTTGCGCACTTTACCGAAAAGTCGTGGGACGCGCTCGGCGGGATGAAATTTTCTTTTTATCCGTTTGTGATTGGTCTGACATATTTTGTGCCGTTGGATTTGTCGTTTTCGACTTGGTTCTTCTATCTTTTCTTTAAGGCGCACCAAGTATTCGCACACACCGGGTCACAGGTGCTCTCCGCTTTTCCTTACACTAACGAGCAGGGGTTGTGAGCATGGACGACACTGGGGGTTTTGTCTTTATGGGTGAGCCGCAGGCACCTAAAACAGGATTGGCGAAACATTGTCGGATAGTCATTAACGGTGGAGAATTCACACGAACCGATACCCTACAGATTTGCCAACCTTGGTATCTATTTTCTTCTTTCAATCGCCATCACCCGCATCCGCGCCGCACTCGGTCCCCCGTTTCATGAAGTTATCTTCACGCACCCTCAGATATTCATGGTGGATGTTTTGGGAACTCGCGAGCTTGGAGCAAACAATCTGACGCTCCTCACCTTTCTTTATCCGTTCAACAGAGATAATTCCTCACATCCAATGCCAAACCAAATTGAGGGTTTCAAAATTGCCGAATGTACCGGCATCAGCAATCGACACATTTTCTGGGGGATGGTGTTCGCACTGATTTTGAGTATACTCGTATCGTTCTGGAGCTATATGGACGTGATGTATCGAAACGGAATGACCGCAAGGGTGCTCGGCTATATCGTTGGAATTGGCCCTGAAACGTTCAACATGTTGACATCATGGCTACAATATCCACGGGAGCCTCACCAGAATGCCGTGCTTTTCATCGGAATCGGTGGTGCATTCACCGCATTCCTGATGATAATGCAAAGAAATTTTATCTGATGGCCTTCTATGTTGGCGGGTACGTGCTTGGCACTTCGTGGGGATGATCCACGTCTAGACGTCCATTATTGCCGGACGGGCGCTCAAGGGAGTTATCCTCAAATATGGCGGGTTGAGGGCGTATCGGGTGGGTGTTCCTTTTTTCATTGGACTTATTCTGGGCGATTAAGTTATTGGCTGCTCATGGTCAACACTTGGCGCGGTGCTTGGAATACCAACATACGGCGTATTTCACTGATACCCAGTTTCGGTTAACAAGGCGCTAGAATTCGATTTGTGCTTGGGTGATGAACTCAAGGAATGCACCGCTTTCTTGCGGAAAGTGCAGTATGGGGTTGATCTGAATTCGCGCCTTGGAATGAAAGCAAAAGCCGACGTACGGAATTATCGAAATAAGGGAATCCTCGGTGTCAAACGGATCGTTGCTATCTCTGTACTCAAGGCGCCCACCATGCTCCAATGCAACAAGTCCATAGGCTTCGACCTCGCGTCTGTACACACCCGTGACATACAAACCGATTATCTCAGTGTCGCTGTCTATCTCCGGTTTATCGGCGTATAAGCCCTCGGCTATGAGTTTGAGGTCTCCAAGGTTGTAGGAGACATCCGCGCCGTAGGCGGTGAATCGTTCTTCAGCATGTGACGATGCGTTGAGTCCAAACGTTAGATCCTTGAACGGTTCAAATTCAATTCGTCCGACGACATCCTTAGCGTCATTATTGTCAATTCTTGACTCGGGACCAACGCCCGATCCATTGAAAACACCGATGGAAAATTCCACCGGTTTGATTGGATCCCATTCCGCGAGTAAGCCGACATCCCTTCCAAGATAGCCTCGAAAATCTTTCCGGATATGAGTGGGGCGTTCAATTATTCGCAAATCACGCGCAGGCCGAAGCCGTGCATAGCTGAACGGTTTTTTCAGTTGGCCCGCTTTAAATGTCAAGTTACGCCCAATATCGTACCTCAAGTAGAGATCTCTGGCTTTGACTTCTGCCGTCGTTGCCTCAAATTCTATCCTCAGCGACAGCTTCTTCTTCAATTCCGCCTCCAATTGGAGGCGGCCGCGCCGAACCTCAAAGGTTGTGTGTGACTCGGAAGCGTTTCGGTTTGTGGCTTGAAATTGTACCTGTGTGTAGCCGCTGATAGTTGCTTTTCCGACCTTAGATTTGACATCGGGCTTGGCATATGCGAAGGGAACCCACGACTCGAATAGAGAGAGTAGCAGCACATAAATCAGAAAGCAAGTTGGCTTGCAGAAGCAAAACCGGAAGCGTAAAACGTGTACTAAGGCACTTGACATAGCTATGGTCATTGAAATCGTCCTTTATTACTTCCAGGTGTTTACGTCCTTAATGGTATTATGGCTTAGTTAATCGGATGTCGAAGTTGTGTGCTCCGGCGTTGAGTAGGCGACCTATACGAGGATTTAAACCTTCAACCGTGAAAGTCCAGGATTTTTGCCTCAGGCAGAGCGGCGAACCGCTTAATCAGGGCGACGAATCCACCCAGCCGTCCAATCGTCCGTGCCAATCGCGCCGATGAAAGAAGAAACCGAAAGATTGGCATTGGCGGGCTCCAGAGCGGGGGATGTCGGTCGTGGTCTCCAATCCCAATTGGGAGTGTCTTGAAGTTGCGGTTGAGTAATCAAAGTCGTTTGAGACTGAGCAATCTTCTTGGCTTCGTCGTCTAAATCGGGACGATTGTTTGAGAAGATGTTGTGCGTGAATCTCATGCCATTGACGGCACTCGGGTTGTTCACGGAAGTTGAATCGACCATTAGTCCAGCTCGTCCGCAATTCATGGTAATGCAATTTGTAATTGTCCCCGCGCTGCCATTTCTCAACAGAATCCCTTGGTTATCCATGCCGACGATTGTTGCGTTGTATATTTCAGGCTTGCTTCGAGGCTGGTGATTGGGGGCATCCGGATTATTATCTCCTTCAATGCCGCGATCGCAATACCCATCTGCCTTATGACAGATGAGGTATTGAATTGTCCCCGAGTACCCTTGTGTCCAATCTATTCCATCATCGCGGAATCCCGAGACTACAATATGCTTGAGATTCACACTCCCGCCGTACAACTCGATCGCATCGTCAAGCACCTCAAATACTTGGAGATATTCGACAATTGTGCCTGTACCGACATGCTTCAGACTGATTCCGTTCAGATGACCGTCGCCAAATGCCGAACCCGCGTACTCAATGCGTACATACCTGAGCATGCCGCTACTGTCGTTTGTGTTTCCTTGCTGTTTGTAGTGGCCAACGCCATCTCCATTCATGACGATGCCACCCCAGTCTCCGGCTGACTGGCTGCCTTCCGGTTTGTCGCTCGTGAAGACAATCGGCGCGTCGCGCGTTCCTTCGGCGATGATTTTGGCGCCACTCTCAACCTCCAACCACGAGCGGGGTGCACTTGATCCTTTTATCAACGTCCCGGGTTCAATTGTCAGAACAGTGCCGGAGGGGACAATGACCCTACCCCCAGTAAGCGTGTACACATTGGTTGATTTGAGTGTCGTATGCTCCAGGATACCGGATAATTCTATGACCGGTTTGCCCCCGACACCAAGCGTAGTGTTCTCTACACTTCCAAGAGGAGTCCCCGTATCATTGCCACATCCGCTGAGGATAATTAGAAAACCTAGTATGTAATGCGTTATTCGCTTAAGGCGGTTCACAACACATAACACCGCAAGAGTAGCAACACTCATGTGAATCCCCGTGCTCCTTACCAATGGACTTAGGAATTGTAATCTTGTGTTCTCCGGGAATGAATTGACGAATTATGAAGTCTGGTGCATTCAACCGAACCAAATCTTTTCTAACGTAGAACAGTTAGTTTGCGCGTTGCGCGGTGATTCTCCGAAGCCAGTGTGTAGAAATAAACCCCGGAAGCAGCCAACTCGCCCTGCTCATTCCGTCCATCCCAACGAATAGCACGTTGAAAATCAACATAACTGCCGGTCTCTCGAAATCCGAGGTCAATGTGTCGAACTTTTTGTCCACGAAGATTGTAAATCGTCAGCGCTAGTTCGCTCGGTTTTGACAACCGAAAGGGAATCAAGGTTTCGGTCGCGTGCGGGTTAGGATAGTTTTGCATCAGGCGAATTGGGCCTGCAGGAGTTTCAGAATCACTGACATTCGGTAAGCCCGGAGTGGGTTTATTTAACATCTCAAGAGTGCGTCCACCATCTGGAATTCGTCCATAAGAGACATCGACATCCATAAGAGGAAACTCAAGCGAGTCTATGAGTTTTACTCCTGCGTCACTCGATTCAAACAAACCCACTGATTCGGGATTGGCGCTGAGACTGAAATTTGCGTGTAGTTTGCCGGCGTTCTCATCCCTATCCGCCCAGATTAGGATAAATCCTTCGGCTGCAATCGTCACCGCAGGAAGACGCCATTTTGTAGGATCAGCAAGGTCGTCCGATAGGAACAAACCGTCGAGCCGAATCGGTTTATCCGTCGCGTTGTACAATTCAATCCAATCGTCAAATTGCCCCGATTCATCGGCTATGGTACCGCTATTTCGGGTCATAATTTCGTTGACATACAATTGTGGCCGTATGTTTATCGCGCCGGGTGTCGGTGTTCTCAAAATGTCCCACGCCCCGTTGCCGTTCGGATGACGTCCGAGGGAAACGTCCGCCGTCTGTTTGCCAAACCGGAACGCATCAAGAGGTGTATTGAAATTCGCGTCTCTGTCGAAAAGCAGAATGCTACCGCCATTAGACGACAACTTGAAGTTTGTGTGCAATTCCCCCTGGTTTTCTTCACCATCCGCCCAAACAATCACGAATCCGCCCAGCGGTACCTCCACGGAAGGGAATTTCCAGCGGGTCGGGGTGAATGCCGTGTCGGATAAATACAATCCTGCAAGATTAACGACATGGCATCCGGAATTGTAAATCTCTATCCATGCATCGTATTCGCCGGCTTCGTCCCCCAAAGTCGATCGGTTATTGACCATCAGCTCGTTGAAAGTAACGCTGTTTTCAACGCGGATGTTGGATTCGCCGGGTGTGGCGCTTGCACAGGATTCAAGGTTATCACCGCCATCCGGATAACGGCCCAAGGAGACATCTTCCGCCTGAATACCGAAGGCAATCCAGTTGATAATCGCATTTCCGTTCTCATCAGTATCAAATATCCCGATTCCCTCACCGCTGGCGCTCAGTTTGAACCCCGCGTGCCCCGTGCCTTGTGCCAGATTGCCATCCAACCAAAAGAGCTGATAACCCATAGGCGAAATTTCAATCCCGCGGATTTGCCACTTCGTAGGCTCACGCATGTCATCTGAAAGATACAAGCCGTCCAAATGAAATGTTGATTCGCTGCTGTTGTAGATTTCGACCCAATCGTCGTATTCACCATGTTCGTCAGCAACAGTTTGCCGGTTCGCCGCCATCAATTCATTGACGTGTAGATGTCCGACAAGACTGCTTGAGAAGAGGGACATTTGCATCTGCAAGTTATCCCAAATCCTTTCATTACCTTCCTCAATACTGCCAATCTCCACGACGTATTCATAGGATATGCCGGGCGACAGATTTGCAGGCAATACTCTGGTCAGTTGGTACGTGAGGTGTTCCAAGGGATGGAGTTGAAATTCCTGTGGTTGAGTGAATGCGCCTGGATATGCCGGCTCCCCTGCTACAGACAGTTTGCTCCACAACTGCACCGTCTGAGCTATGTTCATCTGATTCTGTAAATACACCGTCTGTTCAAGTCGATCGCCTTTTGTGAGTTTTTGCGTGGAGAAATCAACTTTCGCGGATGCATCAAACACAACAGGGGCAAGCCAACGGTTGGTCCCTCCCGGCGTTGGACTAGTGAGGATATCTAACTCTCCGCTACCATCGGTTAGCCTACCATATGCAACTTGACCTGTAAGATTATCGCCGAGAGCGGGATAGGTTATCTGATCCACTAGTCTAGCACTTCCGCCATCTTCTCTTTCGAACAAACCGATAAATCCACCACCGCCGTTGACTTGGGGTGATTCCACAATGATGTGACCACCCGGAGGGATATGTCCGCTAGGCAGAGGGGTTTTGGTCGGTTCATTCGCGTCCTCCGAGAGAAATAATCCTCGGAGGTCCACTGATTCCTTTGGGCTCCAGTTATAAATTTCAATCCAACCTTCAGGGGCAATCTCGTTAATGAAAAGGTTCACCGACGGAGGCGGGATAAAATCGGGGATAGAATCGCGAAGAAACACATTTCGTTTGGTAGAAAAATCCTTAATCCACCACAAACTCGGGTAGAACCATATTTCATTCTCAAGCCAGCCCGGTTTTTTCGTGTCGCGTTCTCCGTCAAACCGGAGGCCCTGATGCCCGGTTTCGACGCGTGATATTCGCTCGGTATCGGAAAAAGTGGTATCAAGTAATTCCAATAGACGCAGGCAGTACATCCGTCGAAACTGCGCCACGTTCAGAACCCGATCAATCAAGCGATCCCACCAATAGGGCACATCGTACATCGGGCTGTTACGAGTACCTTGGTCAAGCGGCATGTCCTCTTGAACGTAAGAAACATCTGGGTCCCAGGCAATAACCTCCCATTTCTTCCGATTCAGATCGTGATAGAGATAAAAGTTGTGCCCGGCAATATCCCAATTGCTGATAAGTTGGTTGACACAGTACCAATTCAAATACCCATTGATATCAAGAACCTCCCACAACTTCTCACGGATGAGGTGTTGGGGCGTCAAATTGACCAATTCGACAAACTCCTTGAGATCTCCATCGATCTGGCCTCGGTTGGTTTCTTTTTCGGCATATTGTAGATAATCTTCTGCATTTGGCAGTACGACGAGAAAGTCGAATGGTTTATAGATATTTCCGGTGGGATTGCGTCCGTTCATGCTCAGAAAACGCTCATCGATCTGGTCAACCGCCGTATAAACACCCATGAATTCATCGTTGAGACGAAGATGCACCCATTCTGCTGCCGGCGCCAATGCCCCTGCCCTTCGATAATCATCGAAAGCTAACTTGCTTCTCATCAATGACGAGTCCCATGTATCACTTTGGAGATTAAGCTTCTTTTTCCGTTGAAACAGTTGATTGTCGTCGAAGATTAATTTGATACTGGACTTCAGCGCTTGGCGCCGAGCAGCACCGCCTCGATGACGCATTCTTACCCCACGGTATTCTACGCCTTCATGGCGCAACACGACGGGAATGGTCATATCGTCCCAAATATGTTGGCTCAAATAGATAAGGTGGCTCTCATCAGTATATAAGTCGTACACGGGCAACGCAGAATCGGAACGAGCAAGAATTATTACAGGTCGAAACTCAACACGCGCACCGCGATTCCCAAAGAGATCAACCGCACTCACCGCATATTGATATATCTCGTGGGGATTGACCGCACGGTCAATGTAGGAGGACGACGGACTTTGGTCCAAGAGGTGAAATTCCCCGTTTTCGGAGCGATAAATGTCATACCCGCCGATATCATCTTCCCGGTTGTCCGTCCAATCAAGAATCGCTTGCCCGTATCCACCTGTGACTAAAAAGTGGCGTAGCTCACGGGGCTCCACCAAGTCAGGAGCGCGTGAGAAAACATAGACTGCGGAAAGTGACGGCTCGCCGTGGGTGGTGGTAAATCGGACATTCAATTGACCGTCATTCACCTGTGTCGCAAATTGATAGTCAATAGTGTAGTTGCGACGCACCTCGTTAAAGATGTCAAAATCTTTAAGAACCCTTTCGTTCTCAATCCAAATATCGAATACTCGTAATTTGCGCCACAAATGTTCTACTTCGCTGAAGTGTAGCTTGACGATATATGATCCGTCCGGTACATCAAACCGATACTCACTCAACCCGCGACGGTCTTGAAGATACAAATCGTAATTTCGAGTACCACCTGATTTGACCTCGCCAGGAGATTTGCCAATGTAGCCGTCAACGTACCCCGCGCCGTTGGCTAGAGTATATGGCTGGTCACTTTGGTATGCCCTTCCTTCTTTCGTCGTGTACGCGACCTCCGAGCCACTGTTGAACCCAATCTCATAGGCGGTGCACAGTGATGGAGTTAAGAGCGCAAGCAGGACGACAACGGGATGAGGTATCTTCTGGATTAAGTTGTTCATGCTAGAATATGGAAGAAACAGCCGCAGGTGACAGAAACAGAATTGAAGTGCTACCTTTTTGAGCATTTGGTGGGAAGGCAGCGTATCGTATGAGCCATCCGCCTCTGCGTAATTCCGACGCGAGTGTCGAGAACTTGCTTTCTCAAGCCTGTTGTAATCGTCGGAAGACGTTGTTCTTCTCAAATGTCGGTGAGATGTCTGAACATGTTCCGTTAGTTAGCCATTTCTATAGTCATTTACTTTGCATATTTGCACATATTACGGTCTACACGCAAGTGAACAACCAGTCGATGCGAAATGAAAAGAATAGGGATGGGCGAATTGATGAATGAAGGTTGTTTCGACAAATCAACTGTATGAGAGAACTTTGGTCGCGACAGGAAGCCGCTCAGTTGATTGTTCGCTTGATCGCTCCGACAGAAATGTAAAATTCTAAGTTGTAATAACTATAGAGGTTATTTATTCCAAGACTGTATGAACATGATTTTGATGCAAACACAAATAACTTTGCGTGTGAAGGTTTCTCACTTTACCAAATAGGAGTTTATGGAGACATCCTGATGCAATACTCCAAAACAGAACTGCCGAAACTCACATCAGCCCGTTATGACTGACCTTCTGCCAACTCGGTTTCCATTAGCTCATATATAATCTGGCGTCCTTTCTTCACGTTCCTTTTCATTTTGCCTTTCGCAAAAGCCATTTTCAACTTGATCAGTAAAGTATGTATTAGATTCCTACCGGTAGGTTTGCCAAAATACCACGAAACACGGGTAGAATCTTCTGTCTCGGACAGTTGCGTGGTTTGCCGCATGGTTCCCTTAAAAGGGGTCACCAAATCTGTTGTAAAATATTCGAAAGGTCTCCAATCCACAATCGTCTGCAGTTTCAGCTGTTTGCCATGAACACAAAGTTGATCGCAACCAATTCCGACACGCCCCTGGCTTTTACCTTTAATGGTCAGGTAGTTCGCACGCAGGCGTTGTCTCCAACGTTCGGGTTCGGTAAGGTAGTCCCAGACAATAGCCAGTGGTGCAGGAAAATCGCCGTCAACTCTAAAATAGAGACTATCCATATCTACGTAGATTCGTCGACTTTCCTCGGTACGTTTCCAAATAGAATGCAAATCATGGACAAAGCCACCATGCTGTCCTAGTTCCTCACAAAATTCCGTGTGGATCTTCATACCGTGCACCAATTCACCTAGAGACATGGCGTTAGCTGCCGCCTCCGTGAAGAACGCGTATGTTTCAATCCCCGTGGCTTCAGTAATTCGATTCCTTAATAAACTGTGAACTACGACCAAGTCCGCGCCAGAAAGTCTTTCAGCACCAGCGACCTCATTCACAATAAAGGAACCGTGGTGCACGATTATTTTGAGTGACAGTACAGAAATCTGCTCACATGCTTTACAGGAACAGGTGGTATTTTGGAGTATCTGTGCACGTTTTTTTGCGAATAAGCGGTAAAAATGTTCGACCATTTCAAGCAGAGTTTGCCCCTGCAAGATATCACCATCAAGGAGGCAGGCAAAAATCGGATCAGTTCCTAGTTCATGAATCTCCCAAGGTGATTTGAGTTGTCCAATTAGGGTGCCGAACAGCTCTCTCAAGATGTTTTCCGCGTGCGCTAACTCTTCCGGGTCGCGAAATTCGGAGTAACCTGTTATGTCAGCGACAAGAAGATAGCCTTGTTGTCTCACGATTTCCCCCTTGATAGAATATGTTTCATGGCGAAAAAATCTGCATTATCGCTAAAAGATACAATACCATAGTTTTTCGTGGAAATCAACAGATTTGAGCATCCGGGATTTGTCTCATCTTGGACCGGTTCTCCAGTTTCAATCAGAGTTTCGGCCTAACCAAGCCCCATATAAAGACGTAGGGCAATCTGATGCTTGATTTGCCGAGATCCTCTCTTCTGACAGATACATTCAAGGACAAACCGTCGCCGGAAATGGTGGTTGCGATCAATCAGTGGACCGCATCAAGCTTGTCGCTTGGCAGATTTTCAGTTCCTTCGTGGAATCCCTGTGGTATACTGGCACGCTGTGCCAAGGTGTCGCGTCGATTCCTGATGGAGACATGAGCAACTCGGAACCAAAGAACTTAGTCTAGCAGCCAACCGGCCCGTAACTTCGCAAATAGGGAAAAGATGAAACTACTTTCAGTAAATGTGTCGCAACCTAAAGATGTAGCGCATAACGGGAAAATGATACGAACCGGGATATTCAAAGAACCAGTGAAGGGAAGAGCTTGGCTGCGGAAATTGGGCTTAGACGGCGATGGACACGGCGATCTTGCCGTGCACGGCGGGATTGACAAAGCCGTTTACGCATATCCTATCGAACACTATGAACACTGGAAGCGGGAATTGGGACGAGACGAACTTCCGTACGGTCAGTTCGGTGAAAACTTTACTGTAGAGGGGCTGTTAGAGGAGGGGGTTCATATCGGGGATGTGTTTCAGATTGCAGGAACACAGGTTCAAGTCACGCAACCGCGGGTGCCCTGCTTTAAGCTCGGCTTGAAAATGGGATCAGCGACATTTCCAAAACACTTTCTAGCTAGTAAACGTTCGGGATTTTACCTTCGCGTTATAGCGGAAGGAAACGTCGGTGCAGGCGACTCAATTGAACGAATCAAGATTGATCCTGCTCGGTTGAGCATTAAGGAAGTACACCATCTGTACTATTTTGACAATCTCAATAGGCAAGGAGTCACGAGGGTATTGGACGTGCGTGCGTTGTCAGATAGTTGGCGTGAGTCGTTTGAGGGATATTTGGACAAATGTGACAGCGTCCAAGAGGGGAGGCATTAAGCCCCATTTTTAAATCTATGAGGGCGACCAAAAGGGTAGGAGAAGCGAATTGTGTTTACAAACAAATAGCCCCGTCCGCGAAACACGGAAGGGGCTATTTTCATAACATCCCCGACGGGATTTGAACCCGTGTCGCTGCCGTGAAAGGGCAGTGTCCTTGGCCAGGCTAGACGACGGGGACGTAAGGTGAGCCGTACAGGGATCGAACCTGTGACCACCTGATTAACCTACCACACTCACTTTCGTGAGCCAGACAGTTACAAATCTGTTGTAGCCTGGACTATATCTTTACCCTCAGCGCCACTAAACTGATAGGGTAGGACACGTATAGTCTCTGAGGAGCGAAGGAAGCGTCAAGTCTTCAAAGAAGGCCCTTCTCCCTTGGATATCAGCTTACGGCATACTGTTGATATCCCTAACCCAAGGCTCGATTATACGTTACCGCCTTGTCGGCGGATTAGCTTTCCTGCTGGTTGCCCAATCCTTTGAATTTTCACGCTATGCCGCGTACCAAAGGCTCTAAGGGGATTCCAGCATACAGTGTCCTCCACTTTACATGTTTCCATGTAAAGGCTCCGTGTTAAAGTCAGATGCTCTACCAACTGAGCTAACGGCCCATAACCTCAGCGTGTACGGAACAAAATGATACCGAATCGATTCGAAAAATGTCAACCTCAAAACATGCCGACTACGTGGGAACACTCGCCTACCCTAAGTTGCGCGGTGTTAGTCATAGAAGGTCTTCGTTACAAACGATCGTTTGTGTTCTCTCTTTGCCAACAGAGATGAGAGCGACGGGAACATTAAGAAAGTCAGCGATGTAAGCGGTGTAGCGCTTTGCGTTTTCCGGCAGATTTTCATAGCGTCGGACATCTACCGTTGACTGTTTCCAACCGGGCAGCGTTTCGTAAACCGCCTCACATCCCTCAAGCACCCGCAAACTTGACGGGTACGTCGTAACCTCTTCACCACGGCGCTGGTAAGCTACGCAGACCCGAAGTTCATCAAGATGATCCAAGACATCGAATTTCGTGAAAGCAAGTCCAGTAAAACCGTTGACTTGGGCGGCATAGCGCAGTGCCACAAGGTCAAGCCACCCACAACGGCGCGGACGTTGTGTCGTCGCGCCGAATTCTTCACCTATCCCACGAATCTCTTCATCTAGATCCGGCGGCATCTCCGTCGGAAATGGGCCGCTCCCAACACGGGTGACATACGCCTTTGATACGCCCAAAACTCGATCGATTGCTTGAGGGCCAACGCCAAGTCCAGTGCAAACCGCTCCGACCGTGGTGTTGGAGGAGGTGACGTAAGGATACGTCCCGAAGTCAATATCAAGCATTGTGCCTTGTGCACCCTCGAATAAAATCCGTTTTCCGGTTTTAAGTGCGTCGTTTAGCAATTCAGGCGTATCAACCACATACGGTGCAAGCTGTTCCGAATATACATAATATTGCTCCAACAGAGCCTGCCGATCGATTTCACCACCAATTTGGTCGATCGCGTAACCCTTCGCAGCCAGATTAAAATCGAGTTTCTTCTGAAAGAGTTCAAAGTCAAGCAGATCCGCAACCCGTATTCCTGCATGTCGATTCATCTTATCGGAATAAGTTGGGCCGATGCCCCGTGAAGTTGTGCCAAGTTTCAGCCCGCTACCGAGGTCATCCCAAGATTCCATAATCCTGTGATAGGGCAAGATAAGGTGTGCGCGTGAACTGATTTTCAACCGATTACCCACCTCGATTCCACACGCCTCCAGATTCGCGATTTCGTCGAACAAGGTCTTCAAGTTGATGACGACGCCGTTACCAATCACATTCACAGTATTGGGATGCAGAAGTCCGGAAGGAAGCAGATGAAAAACAAACTTGTCCTCTCCGATAACGATTGTATGCCCAGCGTTATCGCCGCCTTGATATCTTGCGACAATGTCGGCTCCTTCCGCAAGGAAATCAGTGGTACCGCCTTTGCTTTCATCGCCCCACTGAGCACCCAATATCACTGTGTTCGCCATGAATCATATCCCCAACATAACATGCTACGTTCGCACTGCGATTAACGCTTGGAGAATTGGTAGCGCGCCCGTGCACCTTTTTGACCATACTTTTGACGTTCAACCATACGGGAATCACGGGTCAGGAATCCAGCTTTTTTAAGAGAGAGTCTCAAGGAATCGTCCGCTTTGACGAGAGCCCGTGCCAGACCGTGTAGAATAGCTCCCGCTTGGCCCGATATTCCACCTCCGCGTATGTTCACAATCACATCGTAATGACCGCTTTTCGAAACGAGTTCAATCGGTTGTCTCGCATATTGAACGTGGTCCTCTCGGTCAAAATATTCCTCAAGCGGTTTCTTATTCACGATAAATTGACCGGAACCAGGCAGCAGCCTAACACGCGCAACTGCGGTTTTGCGTCGTCCTGTTCCCCAATACTGTTCGATAGCCATATCTTTTCCTCAATACAAGAATCCGTGTTCTCGGCTAATTTAGAGTTACTAAAGTTAATCCCTATCAGCCTTCAATAACCTACGTTCGCCTTGGTTACACGTCCAGAATCTGAGGTTGCTGTGCTTGATGCGGACAATTCGGTCCGGAATAAACCTTCAATTTCTTAATGAGTTTGCCTCCCAGACGATTTTTCGGCAGCATTCCTTTAACCGCGCGACGGATAATTACGTCGGGATTCCGTTCCATCTGTTCATTGAAAGTCCTATATTTGTCGCCACCGGGATAGCCACTGTGGCGAAAGTATGTTTTCTGCTCCGCTTTATTGCCTGTGACGACAACCTTGTCGGCGTTGACTACAGCGACGCGAAATCCTAAATCGGCATGCGGTGTGAAGGTTGGATGGTGTTTGCCTCTTAGCACCGCCGCAATCCGAGTTGCCAGCCGTCCAAGAACCTGGCCGCCTGCATCCACCACATACCACCTAACGTCCTCATCTGAAACAGCGTCAGATTTGGGGAAATATGTTTGCATCCGGAGTCCCATAGCATTACCTTTTACGCTCGTTTAACATTGGCAGCGCCATCAATTGACGCTCGCACGAAGCCGGTTACTAAATGCCTTTTGATTCTCTTTCTTAAGCCACTTATCGCGGATCTGACGTTGCCCATTTCCCTATCGGATTACAGAATTTCGAGCTTTCAGCTGCGCGAAATTCGTGATTGGCAATGTCCACAAAAAATGTAATAACTCGCACCCGCAATTTTTGGAGCCCTTCACTATGTCGAGTGGAACAATCAAAACTCTGGGCACAACAGCGGACAATATTATCACCAACAACGCTCTATTGTCAAGGCTAAATCCGTGAATCAACAGGGGAATCGCATGTAATCTTGGTGGTGAGTGAAGTGTGAGGAGGGATGGACGAGATGAGTTGCTATGCACCTTGAAGATTACATCGGGAGATTTTTGGGAATTGTCTATCCCGGATTAAAGTCGGATCATCGGTGGTAGCTGTGTAATACTATTTCTCTAAAATGCAAGTGCATTGATTACATGAATCAATTAAAGAAGCTTGTGTGGAGCGGAGTAAGAAACCTTGTCTCCGCGCAAAGTCGGCGGGGCAGGGCGATCTCTATCTCCTTAGGATTTCTATCGCGTTCCCTATCCGGTCACTTGATCTATCCGCTCGCTCGATCCCCGGCTACGGAGACAGGAACGATATAATTAAGACATCATGTGCACCATATATTCAAGCGAAACGGTATATGATGTCCACATAGGACGCGCTTACAACAAAGAAAGTTACGGCATACGGCGCATGCCTACTACCTTGAACAAAATAAATCACGGCTTGAAATTAACGTGAATTAGTGTTATAATCCCATCATTAACGTAATCTGCCCGGATGACCCCGCGAACATCTCCTCATAAAACTAAAGTATCCTCAATCTTTAGGTACTGTCCCCAATTTTGAAAAGACCTGTCAGGCGCATCTTTAATATGCAGCATAAGGCAGCATAGGAAAAACGAGTTAACAGATGAAGGTATTGCCACCGTTATTCTTCGCAGTAAACGCTCCGCGTACCTTTAGCAATACGCTTGTAAACATTCGTCCGTATTCCTACAATCTGTTTGAACGTATTGAGATGCAGTAGAAGGTGGTGCGGGCACAGCGAATGGCAATAGTGTCCAAAACAGACAAAGCGGTCATTACCACTTGTGGAATGATGTTATTGGCATTCTGGTTGTATTCCCGCTTTGCGTCGCTGTGGATTATCCACATCAACTTTTTGATTGCGGCAGTTCTTTTCGGTTGCGGGATTTGGAAGGAGCGAGAAACTTCCCGACATCTAGAACGGAGTGTAATCTTTGGCGTTGTGGCATCGCTTACCTACCTCCCATTGGATTGGGGACTTTCCCACGGCATTCAATTCATCATTTATCTACGCTCTGATCTAGCTGTAATGCCTGCTGCTCCCTTGTGCGTGGTATTCACGTGGATGATTGCAATTACTGCGATTATCTACTTATATTATCGCTTAAATTCCGTTTTGGGACATTCCTTAATTTCGGCGGGAGTTGCCGGGATTGTTGCGTTTTTCGGCGTTGTAGTCCTAGACCAATTTGCATCCGCACAATTCCTATGGCTCTGGAATTCTACGCCTTTGGCTGGAAAATATAGAGTTGATTTTCCACAAATTGGATCGACTCCTGTTTTTGTGCCCATCGGTTTACTCTTGACTTTCGTGTTGTCCCCCTATTACTTCTACAAGCGGCAACATACGATTGTCGCCGGTATACGATGCGGTGTGTTCATGGGGACGATGTTGTTCTGCGGTTTCGTTGTATTTTTAGCGTTTTACCGTTCGGTTTAACCGACGAGTCAATCAATCGTGATTGTGGTAAATTTAGGGTGTTTCATGTTTCATTTTAGGAGCTACGATGATTAGGTCAACCACTATCCTAGCTGTACGCCGTGACAATCAAATTGTCATCGGGGGTGACGGACAGGTGACCCTAGGTGATACGGCGATTAAGCATGGTGCCAAGAAGATTCGGAGGATTCATGAGGACAGCGTTCTGCTCGGATTCGCAGGCTCTGCTTCAGATGCGCTTACTTTGTATGAGAATCTGGAAACAAAATTGGAGCAATACCGGGGAAATCTGCAGAGAGCCGCGGTTGAGTTGGCACGGGATTGGCGAAGCGATCGTGTACTTAGAAGAGTCGATGCTTTAATGATTGCTATGGATGCGGAAGGCGGGTATCTTATTTCCGGCGCCGGAGACGTAATCACTCCAGATGAAGATGTATTAGCTATCGGATCAGGCGGATCCGTCGCACTCTCCGCAGCCAAGGCTTTGTTGAGCTTTTCTTCACTCACCGCCAAGGATATTGTCCAAGAAGCGTTGAAGATTACGAGCAAGATCTGTATCTATACCAATGACGAGATTACCATTGAATCTATTGAACCCTAGCCACCTCTCGGGCAGAGCATTCATTATCTATTATCAGACAAATTAACGACCAAACCGGAGGGTTATCTTGGATACACAAAAGACTTCAACAGAGAACAGGACACTGAGTGATTCTCTCACGCCGAAACAGATTGTAGCAGAACTTGACAAATACATCATCGGTCAATCCGAAGCCAAACGTTCAGTTGCCATTGCACTCCGTAACCGGGCACGCCGACAGATGCTCGATGAGGATATCCGAGATGAGGTCGCCCCCAAGAACATCATTATGATTGGTTCAACGGGAGTAGGAAAAACGGAAATCGCTCGTCGATTGGCGAGGCTGGTTGACGCGCCGTTTATCAAGGTGGAAGCCTCAAAATATACCGAAATTGGTTACGTTGGACGTGACGTGGAATCAATGATTCGCGATTTAACTGAACTCGCGGTTAACATGGTGAAAGCAGAACAGACCGAATCTGTCAAGGAAAGAGCGCTTGAGCAGGTGGAGGAACGCCTCTTGGACTACATCTACCCGCCGCCAAGTTCATTGAAGAAAAACCGGGAAGACGAATCGAGCGAAGAGAGCGAAGAGGAAGAATTCGCCGAAAGGGGCGGTCTCGAAGAGGAATCTCAAGAGATGCCTGAATTATCTGCCGGGTTGATTGAGATTGCGGAGGAGCCCGTAGAATCGGAGTCCGTCCGAAAACAGAGAGAGGAACGATATCTGAGAACTCGAGAAAAGTTCCGCAAACAACTGCGCAATGGCAAGCTTGAAGACAAGCCGGTTGAAATCAGTGTCAAAAATCGCACGGCTCCTCTGATTGAGATTTTCTCGCCCGGTGGAATTGAGGAAATGGACATTAATTTCAAGGATGTATTCGGTGGGCTGATGCCTAAACAGACGAAGAAGCGTCGGTTAACCGTCTCCGAGGCCCGCCAAATCTTGATGCAGGAAGAGGCGGAAAAGTTAATTGACATGGACAGCGTTGTGGGCGAGGCAGTTGCGCGGGTGGAAGACTCCGGGTTGGTCTTTCTTGACGAAATTGACAAAATTGCGGGCAGAGAATACAAGGCGGGACCGGATGTTTCCCGCGAAGGTGTTCAACGCGACATTTTGCCGATTATTGAGGGGTGCACGGTGGCGACCAAATATGGCATGGTACGCACTGACCATATTTTGTTTATCGCGGCAGGGGCATTTCACATGTCTAAACCGTCGGACCTCATTCCCGAGTTGCAGGGGCGCTTCCCGATTCGCGTTGAACTAAAGAGTCTAGGCGAAGGCGACTTTAAGCGTATCCTCACAGAACCCAAAAACGCGCTCGTGACACAGTATATTGCCATGATGCAGACAGAAGATTTGAACATCACGATTAGCGACGACGCCATTGATGAGATTTCCGCACTCGCATATCGAGTCAACCAAGCTGTCGAGGATATTGGCGCTCGCCGCTTGCATACGATCATGGAAAAACTATTTGAAGAAATATCCTTCGAAGCCCCGGATCTTGAGGACAAATCCATCGCGGTTGATGCAGAATATGTCAAGAGCCAATTGTCCGATATTGTGAAGAACGAAGACCTCAGCAGGTACGTTTTATAAATCGGAGGCTTGAATATCGCAAGCCATTGTGTTGGGACCGTCACAAGTTATACGCTCTAAAAAACCACTCATCCGAGTATAGGTAACTCCAGATTTGTCAGGGGTTGCGCCGTATCACAGCAAAGCTCGAAGAAACCAGAACCACTAACCGCGGCTAACAAACAACCGAAGCTTAAGGGCGACCGCATCAATGTAAGGAGACAGCAATGGGACTTCTAGACGGCAAGACAGCACTGGTGACCGGCGGTGGACGGGGAATTGGCAAAGGTATCGCATCGGAGTTGACAAAAGAGGGAGCAAACATTGTTATCGCCGATATTGGCCTCGACAATGCTGAAAACACTGCAATCGAACTCCGAGATTTGGGACAGAAGGTTACGGTTGTCGAGATGGACATCACGCAGGAAGCATCTGTGGCGTCGGCGGTTTTGAGCGCACTTGGCGAACACAGTCAGATAAACATCTTGGTTAATAACGCCGGCGTTATGGGTGACCATGTCCGTGGAGACGAAGTTCAATTAAAAAGTTGGGATATGTGCTTCGAGGTCAACCTTAGGGGCATCTGGGTTGTAAGTCGCGCGATTATTGGTCACTTCAAAGAGATTGGAGGCGGCAAGATTGTGAACATTGCCTCGGTTGCGGGGCGGCATGGCGGCGGCATGCATGCCGACTATTCGGCGTCGAAGGCGGGCGCCATCAGTGTTACGCAATCGCTGGCAAACGAACTTGGGCAATTCAACATTAATGTCAACGCAGTCTGCCCGGGTTTGTTGTGGACCTCCATGTGGCGGCAATTGGAGGGCATGTACTCTCACGACGCTTCGGAGGGGAATGTAAATAAACGGAAAATCTTTGACGGACTGATTCGCGATCGCTGTCCACTTGGCAGGGAACAGACGCCGGAGGATGTCGGTATGCTCGTCGCTTTTCTTGCCTCAGAGCGGTCACGAAACATCACTGGTCAAGCCATAAACGTCGATAGCGGGATGTTTATGAATTGAGAAAAGCACGCATTAGCAATCCCAATGGCGCGCAGCCCAATCCACGACGAGCCTTGTTAGCAGTCTGGGAACGAATAGCTATGAACTGTTCTTGATGCCATGTAGGCGCAACCGTAACCTACTCCAACCAAGCATCGGGATTAAGTCCTACGGCACGGGCTTCGTCACAAATAGCTCCCCACGTAGTTTCGTCAATGGTAATTCCTTCGGCCGATTTGTGTTCGGCGCTACGGAACTCCGGCTCACCTGGCGACAAGATTTCCGAGAATCCGGGTGCGACGCGGCTTGACTTGACATGCACAATCAAATCCTCAATTTCCTTATAATACGTGTCCAAATTGGTGAAATGTTCGATATTGTAGACCGTGAAGAGAACCCCATTGCTGACCATCTTCGTTTCGCCTGCCGCACAGCCTTGGCCACTCAACGCCCCGCCCAAAAGTTCTACAACAAAACTAAGTCCGTATCCTTTGTAGGCGACGACACCACCCATCGGAAGAATCGCGCCTGGCGGATCCGCCTTGAAAGTCCGGGGATCCGTGGTTGGGTTTCCTTGATTATCAATGAGCCACCCTTCGGGTACGTCTTTCCCTGCATTGATGGCAACTCGGATTTTTCCCTCCGCCACAACCGACGTGGTCATGTCAACAAGGAGTGGATTCTCGTTACGACGCGGCGCAGCAAAAGCAATCGGGTTGGTCGTAAGGCGGCCATCAATGCCGCCGTAAGGGGCAATCTGGTATCCGAGACGCCCGGCGTTGACAAAAACAAGCCCCATCATTTCAGAGCGCGCTGCCATCAAAGCGTACGCCCCGGCTCGTCCGACGTGGCTCGTATTGCGCAACACCACGGTGCTGGTGCCATATTGTTGCGCTTTCTCAATTGCTAAATTCATGGCGAAATTTCCGCCAATTTGACCGAGCGCGCCTTGGGCATCCACAACAGCGGTACAGGCATTTTCGCGGACGATTACAGGCGTGGCGCGTGGCTGGAAGGGACCATTTCTGAGGGCGCGGGCATACTCGAAATAGCGAATGGCGCCGTGCGAATCGTGTCCAAATAGGCTCGATTCAACGAGATGATCGGTCACCGCTTGAGCGTCTTCCGGTGAGCAACCTGCGGCCTCAAACAGGTCGCAGCCGACTTGCCGTAGAGTTTCCGGTTGAAGAGTGGGCATAATGATTCCTTTCGATTTGAAGATTTTGAGAAGTCAAATGATAAAATCTCGGTTTTTCAAAAATATATCATGGTTAGGTAGATGGCATACGCTTATCTACTGTGCTCAACTTGACTTGCCACATCCGAGTCGGTTTGATAGGACTGTCAATCCGTCTACGGCCTTGAGTAATCGTCTGGGTTGTTCTTCCGCCAATTTGGATGTGCCCTTCTTTGTGTCGGAAGCCGTAAGAGGGGCCGATTTGATTCACGCTTGACCAGGGCCACGCTTGTCCACCGATGAGACGGAATTCATCACCTTTGCCGCATAACGAATAGAACATGTGCGCTACGTATCTTGCTACGCCGTGCCCGCCGTAATCCGCGGTCTGAAAATCAAATTTCGGTTCCTGTTTCCAATCTCGTGTCGGTGGTACCGTTCGCCAATAACTATATTTCAGCATGTGGCGTAGCCCTTCTGCCGTGGACTCACCTCGACGGCGGAGTATACTCTGAGAGTGGATAACAAACGAACCCGCCGGACCGTCGCTTGAAACACCTTTCTCGGCGATGTCTCGGTTTGTCGAGCGAATATGTGAACCGGGCAGAAGCTCTGTCGGGCCCATTTCCAACGGTGTATCCTGTGGCAAGTAGAAAACTTCGAGAAAATTAATTTCAGGTCCAAAAATGCGATCTGCGTCGTGGTGCCAGCCTTGGACAGGCATCGGACACTCAACACGGTGGTTGCTCACCAACACAGGTAACCCGACATTCTTACCGAGCAACGAGCGCAACGCTCCAGCGACTTCGCGATTCAGCAGGACATGCTCTATGTACCAATCTTCAAGCAAAATGGTACTCGGTTCGTGTGTATCCCGAATGCGCTCTAAATCGGCATGTGTCACCCCATCGGGCATGAAACTCGGATTTATGGGCAAATCGCCGTTGAGATAGTCGTACGTCCGCTGATTAATCTCATCAGGGACGACCCCTTGGAGTTGCAAATAGCCATCGCGGCAGAATTGTAGTACCTGTGTATCGGTGAGCGTCGGTTCACAATCAAAGGTGCGGTTTACTTTGTCGTATTTCATCCTTGATTCCCTCACACTTCTTATGCCATTTCTCTAAAATTCAAGTGCATTGATTACGTGGGTGGAGTAAAGAAACTTGTGTGGGTCAAAGTAAGAAGCCATGTCTCAGCGCAAAGTCGGCGGGACAACGCGATTTCTATCCCACGGGAATTACTATGGGAACTCTATCGCGCGCCTTATTCAGTCGCTTGATCCAAGCCTACGGAGAAGGTGATTAAGACATATACGCACTATTATTCAAGCGAAACGGTATAAATGGTTGGGTTTCATTGATTCAACCCAACCTAAATGCAAGGTAAGAATTTGCCGGACTTTGCAATCCAGAACGAGCGGTTCGAGCCTAAATCGAGATGTAAGTTTATCGTTGAAAGTTGTGAAACGCGGAGTTTGTTAGCTGTTGAAAAACTTGCTGAACCGTTACGGCGTCGATCACGGCGCAACTTTCCGCTCCACAACCGCCGGGATTTCTCCCGGGATGACACGGGTTGCAACCCAGATTCAATTCACTTCGCACCACAATATGCTCCTCGCCATAGGGGCCGCTCCGGTGATGGTTCGTGGCGCCGAATATGGCGATTACCGATGTGCCAACCGCAGCAGCAATGTGCATGGGACCTGTATCGTTCCCAAGATAAACATCGCAGGCCTCAAACAGGGCGGCAACCTGTCGTAAACTTTGGTTTTTTACGACAACGGGCTCCAACTGCGCCGAGTCAGCAACTTGGGTTTGCAACGAGGATTCATCGGGACCAGTGAACAACAGGATTTGGGCATTCCATCTATCGCACAGGAGATCCGCAATCCGGGAAAAATTCGTCGGCCGCCACAACTTGTAACGCCAATTTCCGCCGGGATGGATGCCTACTACCGGTCGGTTGTGCGTTATGTTATTTTCGTTCAGGAATTGATCGCGCCCCTCAATTTCCCGATGAGTAAACTGAAGTTGTGGTCGCGCACCGACTGTGTCAACTCCATGCCGTCGGAGCACCTCAAGGTAGCGAGCCACGGCATGTGTTTCACCGCTTCGCTGCGCCATTCCCCAATGCGCTCCACCAACGAAGCGTGACCAGAGACTATCCCGAAGATTTATGATCAGATCGAATCGCCTGCTGCGCAACGAGCTGATGAGTCGACATTTTCCCCTCCAACCGGCGTGCTTGCCTTGATTGTCGTAGACGATAACATGATCGATGCTCGGATCGCCTATGAGGAGATTGAAAGCTCGTGTGCCGACGAGAAAGGAAATCTGCGCATCGGGAAAATGGCGGCGAAGGGGGTTAATTACCGCTGTCGAGAGGGTCGCATCGCCAATAAAACTGAAACTGAAAACCAAGATATTTTTAATCATGCTCCATGAGACGAGGTACGCGATACGTCTTGCATTAATGAATCTATCGACTCCGAGTTCTAGTACAAATTTCTCCTTTCATCGGCAAACGTCACAATCAGTTAAATCGCAGTTCCCAAACCGTCTTCCGCACTGATTTTTTCTCCCAATGCACGAGCTTTTTCTGCCATTGATTTGGAGGAAGTTGTCTCGCGGATGCGCCGTGCCAATTTTCCGGCAGTCATATCGCAACGATAAAGCGGTCTCGGTGCAACGCCTAGCTTGTGCAGTCTTTTACCCCAATACGGCTGATTGGCAAGATGGGGAATTACAATTGAGGGTACTCCTGCACGGCAAGCGGACGCTGTAGTGCCCGCACCGCCGTGATGTACCACACATGTCCCTTGACGAAAAAGGAAATTGTGTGGAACGTACTCGGCGAAGTAGATTGACTGCAGTGACTCAGGTAACTGCAAATTGCCCCACCCTGCCTGAATTATTGCACGTTGACCGCTCAGTTCTACCGCTTCTATGAGAATTTGAGTCGATTCGATTGCTCGTGTGCCGCCCATTGAACCGAACGATATGATAACGGGGCGAGCCTCGTTGTTCAAGAAGTCTTGCAACGCTGATGGAACTTTGTAGTTGGACTCGTCAAGAAACCACGCGCCGGTGTATCTGTGGTTCTTCGGCAAGTCAGATGGAGGCGGACTAATATGTGGGGAGGCAGCCAACAGATTAAGTTGTCGTGAATACATGCTTTCCACGCCAACCAATCTCCGTTTTTGCCCCCCCCACAGAGGCGATAAATTGGTTGAAGACCGGATCCGCCCGCTTCCGTATCAGCCATTCCGCAACCTTCCATGCAAGGCGATTCAGATGGGCCCAAGGTTGGGTGCCGGATACGGCGAGTCGTCGGCAGTTTTGATGAAATCCGGACAGTAACTAACAGTTAGCCACGGGAGTTTATTCTTGATTGCCGCTTCTTGTCCGGGCATATCGGCTGTATGGCAAATCGCGAGGTCGTAGCCCTCCATTCCTCGGAGGCAGTCTTGATACCACTCCTCGGCATCCGCCAAGATTCCGTCTTTCACGATTCGAATTGCTGATTCAAGGGGGTTTCTGATCCGGACCAAATCGTCCATGAATCCGTGGAACTGATCGAAGTTGAAAGGGACACCAACAGCGTAAAAGTCAACTCCGACCTTGGCGAATCGGTTTTGATAAAAGCTGGACGCACATACCCGAATATCATGGCCTGCGGCGACTAACCGTTCCGACAAGGCGACAAATGGGTAGACATCACCGGTTGTGCCCCAGGTACTCAATACGATTCGCATGTCAGTTCCAATTCACGAAACGCGATAGTCACCCTATCGTTGCTCTCATTTTTTCAGCGCTTATGCCCGGGTGTTCACTAACCTTCCGTGCAATTTCGTTCCACACTAAATCGACTGGCAATTTTTTCGTGCACTCCCATCCGATTATGCACTTATGCGCACTGCATGGCCAGCATGGCATGTCACGCCTCACAATGGTTGCTTTCTCACTGAGTGGTTTCCATGCTACGTGGTCGGTCGGACCGAAGATTGCCACCATGGGCACGTTAAGAGCGGCAGCGATGTGCATTGGGCCAGAGTCGTTGCAGATAACAAGCTTACAATATTTCATCAGGGCGGCAAGATTGCGAATTGACTCCGGTGCATGGGCAATCGACGAGTAAGTCATAGTTTTCTGTACATTCCGCGTCAGATGTGCTTCGTTGGGACCTCGCAAAATCAGGATTTTAGCATTATATTCACGCACCAACCAATCAGCTAGGTGAGCATAATTTTCGCTGGGCCACTGCTTATCAAACGAACTCCCGCCAGGGTGAAGACAAACCAGGAAATCGTTGGGGTGAATACCCCAATCCATAAGTTGCTGTTTGGCAAATGAGACTTCATTGTCGAGCAAGTTGAATACAAGCTGCCGATTGCCTTCTCCCGTACAAATCAGGCTTATCAACTCCAGATTCCGATCCGCCTCGTGAACATGCCCTTTCTTGTACTTACCTTGCCATCTGTGTGTAAATGTACGTTTGAAACACTTATGATAGCGTCCCAACCGGTAGCGCGCTCCCGAGAGCAACGTAACGAAGTTCGACCATGAAGCAGTGCGCATGGCAATAGCGAGATCGAATTCTTGACGGTTCAAATCGTGATAGAATCTCAATCGATTCCGCAGTCGCCGATGAGTACCCTCTCGGTGAAAAATCAAGACTCGATTGACATGGGGATTGCCGGTTAAAACCGGCGCATTCAGCGGTTGGGCGAGTACGCAAATCTCCGCGTCAGGGTAATTCTCACGCAGCAGTGCGATTGCGGGTGTGGAGTTGAGCAAATCGCCGATGCCGTCGTTGCGAACAATCAGGATTTTGTTGATGTTGGGGAGTAGGCGATTGGACATTGGAAACTGGACATTCAGGAGGCGGTTAAGAACTTGAATTTCTCTATCATGTGCCAGATGAATCAAGCTGCTGCAATCTGAAACATACAAATTCTATCATATCACACGGGGGGAGGTTTATCCAGAAAAAAGAGAATAAGGTTTTGATGCTTCCCTGAGTGTACCACTTGCTACGGGATTGGAATTGCCTTAACCGCCGTGAAATGAGTCGAGTGCTAGTCTTCTCGGTTATCCCAAATCCCGTTGCAGTTCTTCTTCCGACGCTGAATCCGCAACCGTGCCGGGTGGGTATTGATACCAGCCTGGATCGTCATAGCTGGCGAGGTTCTCACGGACTTTCAAAATGGTAAACATTCCGCCCATTGTGATGTAGCCAAACGGGCCGTATGCTCCGACCATCGGTATGCTATTCTCAGGTACCGCCATGTGGCCCGATTCGACATGAATTCCGTGATCGCCCATGCCAGTCTCGCCCATGGTCATGTATTTGGGCAGGAACTGGCGGATTTTCCGGTCAAGCCCGTCTTTTTTGATTCCAATCACATTAGGGAAATCGTGTCCCATCTGGTTCATGACATGGTGCGTCATATGACAATGCATCGCCCAGTCGCCGGGTTCGCTCGCAACAAACTCAATGTCTCGTGTTGCACCAACGGGAACTAGGGTTGTGGTTTCGGGGCGCTGCGCGGAATCGGGAATTTGTCCGCCATCGGTAGCGGTTATCTTGAAGTAGTGCCCGTGAAGGTGGATGGGATGGTGGTCCATCGCGCTCAAATTTCCGAATCGAATCCGCACTCGATCTCCCAGTTTGGCAACCAGCGGTTCAGTACCGGGATAACATTTTGCGTTCATTGTTAGTACGTTGAAATCGGTCATCTCGTTGGGATTAGGTGTCGCTATTCCGGGATCGATTCGCCATTCACTCAACATAATAGCGAAATCACGGTCAACCGCGTAATCAGGATGGGGTTTTCTTGGATGGAAAATCATCATGCCCATCATTCCCATCGCCATCTGGGTCATTTCGTCATGATGGGAATGATACATGAATGTTCCCGATTGTCGTACCGTCCACTCGTATTTGAATGTCTCACCCGGCTCAATGGCGCGTTGATTCAATCCCCCAACACCATCCATCCCGTTCGGCAGGAATACTCCGTGCCAGTGGACGGTGGTCGGTGCTTGGAGACGATTTGTTACGTAAACTCGAATTCGATCGCCTTCTACAGCTTCAATAGTTGGACCGTGCACCTGTCCGTTGTAGCCCCAGCATTTGGCTTTCAAACCGGGGGCAAACTCATTGGATACCTCCTCCGCGATAAGGTGATACACCTTGACCTGATCCGAAATCTTCCACGCAAGTGGCGTACCGCTCGGAGTAATTACCGGACTATAGTCTTTATTGGGAAGCCCCGGTTCTAACATTGGACGGTTGGCGACCCCCGCGTATGATTTCTCCCAACGGGTCTCCGTGGCATCTAGCCGCGACGCACCCAAGGCAACTGCCCCGCCTGCGATCGCACTTGTTTTCAGTAAATCTCGTCGGTTCATTTCAATGTCCTCCGTGTCCGTTTTCCAGAGTGGCTTCGGACGAGCCACCGGGTAGTGATTTAATGTTGGCGGACGGTAAAATAAATTTAGCTGCCAATGCTGGTTCTAACAGTCTACCAGCAAGGATTTGATCCAGCTCAACGCGTGCCACATGGTAGTTGTAGAGCGATCGAACATACGCTCGTACAATCTCGATTTCTTGCTGTTTTGCCAGTAGCAACCGAGGAGTCCCAACCTGCATGGCGTTATATTGCAGCTGCACCTGCTCGACGATTTTGCGTCGTAAAGGAAGTATTTCATTTTGATAAAACAGCGCAGTTTGTCGAGCGGTTGTCAAGCGGCGTCGAGCGGCACGCACGGCAGCGCGGATCTCGACACCTAGGGCGTGAAATTCTTGTTGACGTCGGCGCAGTTCGGATTTTCCCGTAGCAATTTTCCCTTGATTCCGATTAAAGATTGGGATTTCAAATCCAATCAATGGACCAGTTGCCCAATCGCCCGCAGTATGTTCTATTTCCATGCCAAGATCCAAGCTAGGAACTAGCTTTGTTGCTTTAGCGATTCCAAGTTGCTTTCCTATGGCGATTATTTTTTGTCGAGCGAGGGCAAGGTCAATACTGTTCTCAATTGCAATCTTCTCAAGGCCTTCAAGTTTCATAGGATTCGCCGGAGCATCCGGGAGTGGTGATGCTACACTCCATGAAACGTTCTCGCCCCACAGTCCCATCAGCGAGTTAAGTTCTTCACGACTTTCTGCCACTTCCAGTTCTGCAGACGCCAAATCCAATTGCGCATCTCCGCTTAGGCTTTGCTGAAACAGCAGGTCAAGCTCAAGAATGTTCCCCGCTTCGAATAGGCGTTGGGTAAATTCGTATCCTGTTTTGGTTGCCTCGGCAATCTGCCGGGACATTTCCAGCATCTGTTCCGCGGTCTGCGCACGGTAATATGCTAGGCGTGTTTGTGCCGCCAGATCCATAATGGCTGCCGTGACGCGAAGTTTCGCCGCCTCGTATTCGGTTTCGGCAACCGATGTTCGCATTCGTGCATGCAGAATGGAAAGGAAATCCATCCCAACCTCAAGGACGTATTCTCCTCCGCTTGCGTGACCATGGTCATCCGAATGCCCGAATGTTGCGCCCCCGTGAAATTTTGGATTCGTGGCTAAGCCTGCATCAACGACCATTGCTTGACCGATGCCCAACTCTTCGTAGACCGCTTGCAAGCGGCGATTGTTCAACAGTGCAATCTGGACCGCGGCATCGGCGGTGAGCGTCTCTTCAAGAAGTCTGCGAATGGATTGTGCCACTTTCTTTTCCGTATCTGCGCTACGATTCCAGAGTACGGTGTAGTCGATACGTTGTTCCACCTCGTCTTGAATGGCGGACAAACTAACCTGTTGCGACACACCAGCGCAACCTGACGCAACAATCATCACGGCAAAGGTCAGAGGAATAAAGTGGAGCGCCGGGCGGTAGGTATGCGCCCCGGCGCTATTCGTGTAGTTGAACATAATATCTTTAATGCCCCTCCTTCGTATGACTACGGTGATTATGAGCGCCCTGCTCGTGCATGTGATGTTCATGTTCCGGCGCTTCGTGCGAGGATTCTTTGGTAGCAGCGGCGGACACTTGAGTTTGCTCACTGTAACACCTGAGCATTGAACTGCCAAAGTACGGGTTGCGCGCGGGGGCTCCCTTCTGTAGCCAGACACCCCCCTGCGGGACATCGGAAGCCATGCCACAGATATATTTGTAAACCGGCTTTTCATCACTTGTCGGCGCACCAATCGGGGCGATGAGGTGGTTAACGGATTCGCTGAGCGCTCCGTAAATGCCCCTCGCCGTTTTGATGTCGGAAGTATCGGCGAGTTCATGGCCGTAGTCGTGGATTGCCAGAGTGTGGTCTTTGTGAGATTCCCACAACTCCACCGGGGCTTCGGTTTCAAGAGTATGGAAGGCTTCGAGCATCTCATGCGTCTTCGCATTGACATGTTCCATAGTGTCAGATGCTAGTTGGTCGCCGATGGCGAAATAGGCATCCAACAGCCTTTCCAAGGCGTCTTCGCTTGCTTCCGACAGTGAGACCGTAACATGGTGCTCCATTTCTTCTGCATGCGACGCCCTGTCTGGTGTCATCACATCCGTCGAGGGTTCGAAGGCAGTTTGCGGCGCTTCGGCATTCGCCGGGTGGGCATGCGGGACCACAAACTCATCGGTCTTCGCGCCGCACCCGATTTGCAACAGAAACACAATGAGAAATCCAATCGTAAACATCGATACAATGCCTCGCATTGTGAGGGCGTTGATTACATCTGTCTTGTGTGGATTGTGAATTCTGAACGACATCAGATACACCTCCGTTTGGCTAAAATAATCGCAAATAGATTAGGGTATTCCGACTCAAAGCGTAGAAATACCCACAAATTAGTAGATTCTCAGTTTTCAAATTCGGAAAAAGCATTGATGTGAAATTAGGCGAAAGAAAACGGAGGTGCGCGAGGCGAAATTTGGTAAGAGGGTGGATCTAGGATGGGAACCGGATAACGGTTCAGGGCGACGGTAGAATGCGCAGAAAAGACGGGAATCGCAAGACGGGGAATGATTACAGCGACTGATGACAGGGACTTTTCTAATGTCTGGGAGAAGCGCTGGTATTCGCTGGCTTTAAGTATTCCGAGATGGTCTAGGCAACAGTTGTCACTTCCTTCATCAGAGTCATTGTCGGGGGTAGTTTCCCTGTTCCTAGTGTGGCAGCATGTCGAGCTACTAGAGTGTGTTTCCGAGAATTGCGAAACCGAGGCTATGCCTTGGTTTTTAGGTTGGCTCACAGTGAAGACACTACAAGTCTGAGTTCCCAGCGAGGGGCACAGAACCGGACAAAGGAAATAGACCGAAAATATCGAAAGTAAGAGTAGAATAACGGTTGTTTTGGGGTTCATGTTTGACTGATAGCGAATGGGTTTTGGAAATCTACAATAATTTTTACAACCGCCAGTATTGCTGCGCATTTTGGAGCCTCTGACTTGTATTTTAGACGCCCAAATTAGTTCTAGGTTTACAGTCTGTTCGGGAAACGATACAACGGCATACCACTTAGCTTCATCAATGGGCTTTCAGGGGTTTCGACCGTCTTTTACGTTGTTTGCCAAATTATCTTTTGGTACAATGTAGGTTGCGGCGTTCTAACGCCAAACGGGGATAACGGTTTGTATAGGACACACCTTCCACAACCGCAGGTTGCAACGAAATTGTCGGCACTCCGTTTGTCCGACGTACGACTATTGACCGGCGTAAGCCATAGGGGAACAATTGATGAACCTTTACCTCCGACTGCTCGGGCACATCCGACCGTATTGGGTGAGTTTTGTCATCGCGCTAGCCGCGATGTTGATTGTGTCAATCGGAAACCTTATCCCTACCATAATTGGAGGGCGAATCATCTTTGATCAGGTCATCGCGCATCAAGATGTCAGTCGATTGCACTGGGCTGCGCTAATCTTGATCGGCATCCACCTCATCAAGAGCATTGGCATAATGATTTCCGAGTGGCTTTCGCATGAAATCGCAGAGCATATTATCTTCGATATGCGGACGCAAATCTACACCCACCTGCAAAAGCTGTCGTACCGTTTCCACAAGGATAATAGCACGGGTGAACTCATGTCGCGGGTAGTGAATGACGTTGACGCACTGCGGGATATGCTCGCGCATAGCCCGAATATGCTTGTCGTGAATCTATTGACATTTGTGGGCATCGGAATCTTTCTATTCATGGAGAACTGGCAGCTTGCACTCGTTGCCGTAGTGCCAGTGCCGTTCATCGGATTTGTGATGGTGAAATTCGGGGTGAAACTCCGCCGAATCTACGATGATGTCCGCGCGAAACTCGGAGATGTCAACGCTCGTTTGCAGGACAACCTATCCGGTATCTTTGAAATCAAATCATTTGCTCGCGAGCCCTACGAGGCCGCGCGATTTGCTGGACAGTGCACCGACTACCGGGCCTCAATTATTCGCGGTATCCGCCTATGGATGCGAGTTAGCCCAATCGTACAGTTTGCACTTGGAGCGAGTTGGACAGCGATTCTCTGGTTTGGTAGTTGGCAAATAATCAACGGTAAAGCCGGCATGACCATTGGGGATTTATTCATATTTCTCGGTTTTCTGTGGCGGCTATTTATTCCGATTGAAATGGTGAGTCACGAGATTGAGAGGCTTCAAAAGGCACTTGCTGCTGGTGCTCGCATGATAAACCTGCTAAATGTGGAACCCGATATTCAGGAGCGATTTCAGGCAGTGAGTCGAGAAATTCGAGGCGAGATTGTCTTCGAGGATGTCTCCTTTAGGTATACAAACGAAGATGTGTTGCAGAAAATAAACTTAAAGATTCGCCAGGGCGAGACTATCGCTCTTGTTGGTCCGAGCGGTGTTGGCAAAACGACGCTTGTAGGGCTTGTACCCCGCTTTTACGATGTAAGTAGCGGACAAGTGTATATTGACGGCATTGATGTATGCAGTTGGAAACTGCATTCTTTACGCAGTCAGATTGGACTAGTGCCTCAAGAGACGTTTCTCTTTAATGGGACAATTGGAGAGAATATCGCTTACGGCAAGTTGGAAGCCACTCAAGCAGAAGTTGAGAAGGCAGCACAGGCAGCCAACATCTACGATTTCATTGTGAGTATGCCTGACACTTTTGATACGCGTGTCGGTGAGCGGGGATTGCGGCTCTCCGGCGGTCAGAAACAGCGTGTTTCAATTGCACGTGCCATTCTCAAAGACCCTCCCATCCTGATTCTCGACGAAGCGACCTCTTCTGTTGATACAGAGTCTGAGCACCTCATCCAACAAAGTCTAACGGGTTTGCTCCGCGGACGCACCACTCTAATCATCGCGCATCGGCTTGCAACGATCAAGTTTGCAGACCGAATCATCGTTCTAGAGAATAGCCGGATACTTGAATCTGGGACACATATTGAACTTATTGCTCAGGAAGGTTTATACAGCAGGCTGTACAATGCTCAATTTGCGGCGGCTTAGAGCGGTTTCAAAAGCCAGTCAAAGCATCTTCTTCCGACTCAAAGATTTCGGTCGTTCTTGTACTTTCCGGTCCCTTCAAATTCCGCGTCAATCCGATGGTGTTGAATATACGGCGCACTTGATGTGAGGGGTGCGCGACCCGCAGCACTTGCTCTTTCTCGCGTAATTTCCAGAGCAACTTAACGATAAGCCCAAAACCACTGCTCGTAATAAAACTCTCCTCATCGAAGTTCAACAGAAGTTTTGACGAGTTCTGCACTTTTTCCTGTTGATAAGCGGAAATTAGCGCCTCCTCCGAATCTTCCGTGAGATAACCGCTAATGTCGAATACGGCGACCTCACCTGAATGCCTAACCAATATTTGAGACCCTTTTGTCACAATACGTCTCCTTCAACCTTGAATCTACCCGATGCATAATCACAGACGCGGCAGTTATCTTTCTACCCGTAGTCCACCGCTTATTTCAGAATGGCATTTTCTTGAGAGGATTCCATCATGATAGCACAATCGAGGAGAATACGAAACGAAATTATATAGGCTGTGATTTCGCACGACACTAGGTCAATCGGAAGAAAGGGAAATAAACCCATGAGAGTACAAATGCTTCATTTCGCTCTTTTCACTTGGATTTGTCTCTTCCTCTGTACGTTTAGCGGAGTTTCTATTGCTCAAAATTATCAGGATTATCAGATGTGGAATTTACCTGACGGCGCCATCGCCCGATTTGGAAAGGGCGGTATCAGTCAGGGTGACAGAGTAATTGCCGTTTCTCCCGATGGGGGACTCCTCGCTTTAGCGACAACGATCGGCGTTTGGCTTTACGACGTAGAGACGACCCGCGAACTCGCATTACTGGCCGGAGAGTCGGGTTGGAGCCATGCCTTGGCATTCTCACCCGATGGCGCAACACTGGCTTCAGGGTCGGAGGATAAAACCGTCAAGTTGTGGGATGTCGAAACCGGAAAACATGTCGCTTCGCTTCAAGGACACACGAGATTGCTTAGGTCTGTCGCGTTTTCTCCCGATGGCACAACGCTTGCCTCAGGGGCGATGGATAAAACGATTAAACTTTGGGAGATTTCGACCGGGGAAAATATTGCTACCCTCAAAGGGCACACGGATGAGGTCAAATCTGTGGCATTCTCGCCCGACGGCACGGAACTGGCTTCGGGGTCTGCGGATAAAAATGTTAAACTTTGGGATGTTTCAACAGGGAAAGAAATCACCACATTCAAGGGGCACACTGATCGGGTCGGGTCGGTGGCATTTTCACCTGATGGCACGACAACCACTGCGGCGGGATTGGGAGATAAATCCGCTAAGCTGTGGGAAGTTTCGACAGGAGAGAACATCGCTACACTTCCGGGACATACAGGTTGGGGTTGGGTCTCCGCCGTGGCGTTTTCACCTGATGGTACAATACTTGCCGCGGGGTCGAGTGATGACACCGTTAAACTGTGGGAGGTTTCGACGAGGACAAACATCGCCACGCTCCGGGGAAACAATCATTGGGTCCGCGATTTAGAGTTTTCACCCGATGGCACAAAACTGGCTTCAGCGTCATTAGAGGGGACGATTTTGTTGTGGGATCTGAAGGTGGTTGACTAGCATTGCGGCCTCTAGCACACCCGAAACAGCTTCAGGATCGCAGCCAGCACTTTTTCGCGCATTCGTTCATAGGCGAGTGTCACACCGGCGATATTTCCAGCCGCGGGCCCAATCTGGAGTTGGGCGATAACGCCGCTCCCGAAGAGGTTTTGAACGGGCAGGAGTTGAAGTTCTCTGTCCAATTGTGGTAGTCCGCACAGCGTTGGAATCTCATTTCGTTCAATCAAATTCGATAGGAATCGGTAACGATGAAGATTGAACCTATGCCCTGTCGCAAGGACAACCAAATCAACGTCGTTAATCGTACTCTCGGTGGTTTTCACTCTTAAGCGGGAATTTTTATCAATCTGAAGGATTTTCCCGCTGGTCTGAAGGTGGAATTTCCCATCTGCCCTAGTCTTTGTAAGCGCCTCCGCAATTTCGGGAGTGACGTTCCCTTCGCCTCTGGCTTGTTGTACTATCTTCCTGCGTTTCTCCCAATCCGATTCGTGGCTGAATCTACTCAACGCCTTGGGGCCCAGCCATGACGGCTCAAAATCGAACTGTTGAATTTTCAACGGTCTACGGGCGATCATGGCGACTTCCACGTCAAGGTCCGTTAAATTCTTCGCCAGCGTAGCGGCTGTCAACCCTCCACCCGCTATGACGATTTTGGAGGGGGCAACCTTTTGCATCATTTTGTGCAGATGGAATTCGGACGAATGCAGGATGGATTCGGGAAAGCGACGCCTAAAGAGGTTCAAGTCAGACGGCACGTAATGGCAGTCATCGGTTCCGATGGCAAGGATGACACAAGCCGCACGAAACCCTTCGTTCTTCAGAGAAATGACTCGAAATGGGAACCTATCGCTCCCTTTGTCCCATCGCAATTCGGCAACGTCAAATTGATGGTATAGTTGTCGGAGGTGTTGTGTTTCAACTTCGTGAAGACAGAAATCAAGAAAGAGATTTATGGACGGCTGCGAATTAGGCGGGGCAAGTTCCGCAGTCCGATTCTGTGTTCGCGCATATTCGACCAACCCTAACGAATCGTTGCCGATGTGATGTACAGCAGGGGAGCGGAGGAACGCCATCCCTTGGCTTTCGGTTTTTTGTCGCCATGCCAGGAATGGTTTTGGATTTCGATCGAGAATGACGAGATGTTTTGCCGCGGATGGCACGTCGCGAAGAATTCGACTGGCGATGGCGCAGCCGTGTATTCCTCCGCCGATTATCGCGATAGGGATGTTGCGGTGACTGAGTTTCAACATTGACTAGGAGAACTCATCCTTGAACAACAAGAGGTGGGATGTGAATCATGAAGCGTTCTACTTAATTGAAATGGCAACCCTGCTGACTAGCTACTTATACTGATGCCTGTCGGAATACCCACCGCGTCCATACTTAACGCGTATTTGCCGCCGCCAAATCCGCGTCTATTAGTTCAAAACTCCGACGAATCGGCTGCTCAAGCTCAAAAAATAACGTGTACTCATATTTGATAATCCCAACGTTGGGAACAACCCAATACTTAGCGGGCGGTAGTGCGAAGGATTGCCCCGCATCACTATCGGGTTGTCTCCCCACGATTTCTTCCTCTACAACATAAGCGTCGTAGCTACCGGTGGGAACGGTTACGGGTTTTTTCACCAGTATTACGCGGCGAATGACTCGGACAGCCGGTAGCGTCATTTTTTCAAACACTACCCACTCTTTTCCGAGTTTTAGCGGAAAGTCCCAAATTATGCGATGCGGAGCATGCTTCTCATGGAAAATGGGGTTTTCGCCGCCAATATATGCATCGTACGCAGTCTCAATGTAGGCGTTTGGGGTTTTCAAGAAATACGTGGCGTAGATAGGAACTGCCTCCTTATAGAATTCATCGGAGTAGAAGTCATCAGAAAAAAAGCGAAAGTAGAGGTTATTTGCCGAGAGGTGGTCTATGGCTTCTCGATTAAAACGCTCCGGTTGTTGAGGACGCATCTCGCTGATGGTCATTTCCCGGTGCGTGAAGCCCCCGATATCGCGTGTGTCTTCTATGCGTAATGTAAACTCCTGCCCCGTATCCAAGGCAACATACGTCCAGGCGGAACCGTTGTTTGTCGGGAAGTCGACCGCTTGGAACTCGGCGCTATCAGGCGGCGGGATACTCACCTCACCATGCGGCTGAATGAATCCGTCTTCCCCACAGTTTAAGAGGGAGAAAAGCGTCATCAATAGCGCAACGCCTATAATCGAACGCCTGAGCATTGAGCAATTCTTGAGTTCAAATCTCATTGTATTTTCGATTTGGATTGTGGTAATTGAAAATAATTTTCCTCAATCTCAGTTCGCGTTCGCTGAAAATCGAGCAATCTCCAATGCCGATTGTGCGCGACAATGGGACGAGATTCTGTAAGCGCAAACCTTACTAGCGATTCCAGAACTCTACTCGCGGCAAGAGATCGTTATGCGGAGAGGCGTTCTATGGGATCTCTATCGCACTCACTATACGTTCGTTTGATCGGTCCTACGGGAATCGTAGCGTTCACATTTCACCGAGGGAATACCGCAAGAATCAACTACCACATGATACAAATTTTCCCTTGGTCATGAAATCCTTGTCCATCTTCAGCATGAAAAAAATAAATCCCACTGTGAATCTTTTCGCCGCGCTGATTCGTGCAATCCCACTGAGACGCGGAATCAATTACCTTGACAAGCCCGCCGTTCGTGTCATAAATCTTTACCTTCATACCCCTCGGATAGAAGTAGATGCTTTCGTCTCTTGAGGCATAGAGAGGATTCGGTGCGACTGCGAGGTTCCGTTCAGCGGATTGCGGCGCGTATTGGAATGTGCGTCCGTTGAGGATTTGTGTTCCTGCCGATCCCGATTCGGTCTTGCCCATGATGTGGTAGGTGTAGATGCCTGCCGGTGGAAAACCGTTCAGCATCAGCTTTCCCGACCATCTCGCATTGGATTTGCTGCTCAGGTTGACGGTATGGGCAGATCCGTCGGGCAAACTCACCGTGAGGCGCGGAGCAGCCGACAGATTTTGTGTTCCAGACACTTCAACGTTCCACTCGCCTATCGGACCTTGTTGAGTATTTATAAAGAATGCTGGTGCCCCACTCGCCGCACTAAAGGAGGGTGAAATGCCGTGTGGGTCGATACTCGGCGTGCCCATGATTTCTGCGGCGCTGACAGGCACAACAGCGTAGTAGTAGCGAGTATTCTCGATTTCAAAGAACAGGCTATCCACGTTAATATCCTGGAATATTGTCTTATCCTCGAAGTGTGTGTCAGTTGCATTTATTCGACCAACAATGTTGATGTCGTCATCGGGTATGCCGTTTCTATCGCGGTCCGCGGCGTTCAATACCTCGGCGGCACTTTGGAAGGGCATATCATAATCGGTTTCAATCATGGATGTGTATCGCTTTCGCACTATCACGACTTCGCGAATACCCGTCAAATCTTCAACTTCCCACTCCAACCGCACACCACTATTTCCTTGGAAGACTAATGGTGTTGACAGTCTTCCACGAGGAGGCGCTCCTGCCATGTAGCTGACCGAACCGCCAAAGTAACCTCCGCCTGGAATGATGACGAATTCCACGTCAGGCTGCAAGTTAATCAGGACTAGAACAATCCGTTGGATTTCGCCTCCGAAATCCTTGAATGTAAGTTGTGCCTCCTGAGAGCGTTGATAGGTGAACCCCTCACGGATTGTAGTTGTCCCGTCCCGTTTTACAACAATGAATTTGGCACCCCAGCCGCGCAACCCCGTGAACAGATGGCGGTTTAGTTCATCTTGAATCGCGGACTGATCGTTGGCACTCAACCGAGCCATATCAATTGGCGCCAAGTCTGCCCCATTGATTTTGACCGCGAATTCATCCATTCCACCAGGCGGCGGGTCAAATACGATATAGCGGGAGGAAAAATGTTCCGGCATTGATTCGGAATCAAAGTCGGCGCGCAGCGGATAGGAGCGATGAATGTCGTTGGGGTGAATAGCTACCGGCGGAAGGCGATGTCCATTAAAATAGTGTTCGCCATCATCGCGATTGTATGTGAAGTAGTTCCACACAGTAAAGGTTTTGAACGTCTCTACAATGTTTGACCCATGATCAATGAAAACCTGAGAGAAATTTGCTAATTCACGGTAACTTCCTTCGGTTGTGTTTGCGTAGAACTGTCTGACGATGTCAGTGTCGAACCGTTCAGCCATATAGAGCGTCCAAATCACCGACCCGTATTCGTGATCGAGAATGCGGCTGTCGAGAGAAATGTCCGGCTGCATGAACCAACGCCGTAGTTGGTGGGCATAGTAGTTATACGCATCTGTTTCGCCTATTTCATCGGGATCCGGAATGTTATCAAGATCATCAATCCGCCCTCCGTCATACACTTTGGATTCTATCCAAGTGGCTGAGGCCTCCATGAACCACGTTGGCATGAACCAGTTATAAGCGCCCTGGATTCCGTGAAGAAATTCGTGTGCGGAAGTCGTTTGGATGAAGCGGATACTTTCGGATTTGCCAAAATAATCGTATAAGCGGGTGTTAATGGCGAAATATGGCCCCAATGTCGCAACGGTTGAGAGTACACGCCCGCTATACCAGTCACCCGTCGTGAAGCCGAGAGCGGGAAACATGAAAAGGTAAACATCATATTTGTGATTACCCCCGTTGTCCTCCACCCAAAAATCGTCAAGGGGTTGTTTGAACCCCATCAACTCTACTTGCACATGGAAAGATCGCTCCATCGCCTCGGCACAAATCTCAACGTAATCCGGAACGCCATTCATCGGTGCAATGTCCTCAAGCGGAGGCGCATGTGCGCCAACCTCCGTATAATGGAGTCGAAAATGCGGCGTGTCAAACTTTCGCGGTAGATGAACCGATGCGTATGCGCTACCTTGCTGGCCGGGACGGAGAAATATCCCTC